>JAVCDJ010000010.1 GCA_030765845.1 Candidatus Stygibacter australis | reverse complement strand
CAGACTCTCATTACTGGGATTGCTCTCATAAAGTTCTTTCATTAAATGATTAAACTTATTATAAAACTCCAACGCCTGATCCATCTTACCAAGAGACTGATAAATATTTCCCAGTTTAGAATAAGAGCTTGCCAGACCGTTTTTCAGACTCTCATTACTGGGATTGATCTCATAAAGTTCTTTAAACAAATGATTAAGCTTATTATAAAACTCCAACGCCTGATCTAACTTACCAAGAGACTGATAAATTTCTCCCAGGTTCGCATAAGAAATTGCCAGACCGTTTTTGAGACTCTCATTACTGGGATTGCTCTCATAAAGTTCTTTCATAAAATGATTACACTTATCATAAAACTTTAACGCCTGATCCAACTTACCAAGAGACTGATAAATGTCTCCCAGTTTAGAATAAGAAATTGCCAGACCGTTTTTGAGACTCTCATTACTGGGATTACTCTCATAAAGTTCTTTCATTAAATGATTAAACTTATAAAAAAACTCCAACGCCTGATCCAACTTACCAAGAGACTGATAGATATTTCCTAGTTTCTCATTTAATGCAGCAAAATCATAACCAAATTCTTTATTACTAGAAATGCTGGTCTTAGTTTTGATATGATCATGCAAAGTATCAAGTAATTCCTGTCTTTCATTCAGGTTGCCTTCCACAATTAATGCATCATTCAAATCATAAATATAGTGATGTGCTAATTTCATGATCTCATCTCCATTTCCACCGGCTGCTCTCAAAATGGCAAAACACCATTCATGTTGCTTTTCATCTCTGGATACTGCTTCTGCTAAAACTGTGGTAGCACCCTGTCTTTCCTGTTCTGAACATGAAACATAATAATTCAAAGCTTTATCAGCATTTCCGGCTTTCATCAGGAAATACATTGTCTCAGATATTCGAATATCATCAATTTCAGGCAAGGTCAGCAAATGGAAAGCAATAGCATTGTGGATATTTTTAAATTCATCTACTTCTAATTTATTCAGAAGTGAACTTCGCAAAATGCTGTGTGCCAGGTTCCATTGCAGGTTATCGCCTTCTTCCCGGATATGAGCAGCGAACCAGCGTCTGATGCTCGCAAAAGTCAGAGCATCCCAGTTTTCATTTTTTTCAGGAATGAGTTTTTCCAGGTCACTTTCCCGCAATCCATTCCGACTGCAGGCAAGGTAATTAAATACTTTGAGTGTGAATTCATCTCCGAAGTAACCTGCGGCTTTATCAACCAAATCCAGAAACAACTCACCTGGGGTATCTTTATAACCATTTACCAACTCCAGCATAAAATCATTGAACGCTTGGTCAGCTTTCCCTTTCCCTTTCTGGATTTCTTCAAAATCATGACTATCCAAAGCCATAAGGATATTCACTGCCATGCTTAACCATAAGGGACTTGAGCAGGCTGATATGCCATCATTTCTATTTCTTGCCAGGATAGAATTTTTTACATTTTCAGGCATGTCTTTATGCTGCTTAAGGCAAAGCATCACCAGCATCGCTTCTGCTTCTTCTTTTGTAAAATGGTCAATGTCTCTGGAAACTAATTCTCGATGATATTGTACTGCCTTCACCTCGGTTCCTGTAATGGCTGTGCACAGCATCCGCACCTTGCCCGGCATCACCTGCGGCAGCCAGGTCATATTTATTGCCCGTGAAGTAGGTTCAAAGCGGTCCAGGGCATCAAGCAATATAACTACCTGTTCTTTTTCTGCAATGGCAAAGAGCAGTTCTTTGAATTTCTGTTGAAGCTCTTCAATGGCAGGTTTCTGATCTTTTTGCTGTGAGGATATATTTTTCAGGTCAAATTCATCTGTTTTGCCAATATCTGTTTCATATTTAATCCCAAGCCTTTTACTTAATTGCTTGTTCCACCTCTGTAATAGATCAGCTACATTTCTGGAGCGAGGTGAAATCCCGGCAGAATTTGCCAGCAGTACGCAATCTTCCCTTTGCAGCATCCTGTAGATCATCGAAAATACCGCACTCTTCCCCGATCCGCTTTCACCAGTCAGCACCAGTCCCCATTTCTCTGCATCCGTATTCAGCAGATGCTCTTTCAATTCCTTGAGTAATTCAATCCGTCCGCAAAAAGTTGGGACTTCCTCTACAGTAGTGCCGGTTTTTATAGTCGTAATATGAGTATGGTCTTCAATAAAAGCGTCCAGCAATGCTTCTTGCTGCTCATAAACATTCTTCGGCACATCGCTTTCTTTGATCTTTGCCTGGGCTTTGCATTCCCGGATTATATCTTCATATACTATTTCTCCCCAGGCTTCCAAACCCACCACTTTATGCTTATTTTTATCCCAGTTTCCTGAATATGGCTTAACCTTATCTTTTAATCTCTTCTTATCAAAATGATCTCTGATTTCAACTTTCAGATTATTGAGTGCAACCTTTCGCTCTGATAATTCCTCATCTTCCAGTTCAGGATCATATTCATCACAGTATCTGGCAGCAACATCGCCTGGCATTTCTTTATAAGGCAGTGGATCTCTAAAATAAAACACGCTACGGGTCAATTGCTCTTCACTGGCGAGTACACCAAACTCAATCTCCAATGCCGTAACGCTTTTACATATATGAGAAACATCAGATGGGATGGTATTGGTAGGTTCTTTGGAAACAGGATTATCATTAATTTCTTTTTTATTTCTCTTAAAAATGCTAAACAAACTTTTTTTAAAAGGGGTTTGTGGAACATCTTCCCTATTCTCAGAAATTGTTGTTAATCGAGTGTGACCTTTCATCTCTTCCATTCTTTTTATAGCATCTTTCATCCGATCTTCCGCCGGTACCCAGCCATACCTGTCACCCAGCAAACCAATAAAGAAAGGACGGCAACGCTTTATCTCATCCAGGCACACCTGCAATACCCTTACCTCACGATCAGATTCATCATTGATAGTTGACGTATCCAATCCCCATCGCAGATCTACAACTTCCAGCCGTACCCGGTTTTTCCTCAATTCCTCTTCAACTTTTGGAAATACAATATTCTTCAGATGATCACGCTCTGCCTGCATATCTATAAAAGTACTGCTGATAAATATAGAAAACGTCTGCCAGGCTATAAATTCCGCTTTAACTTTTCCCTCATTATTCATGGTTTCCCCTCCTTTTCATTACACAATAATCTATCCGCTAAGCTATTTTTCGTCTGTTATTTAATAATTAAATTCTCATGTATAATGAACATATTTCCTGTTAAATGGTCAAGAAAATTATTTTATAGTTCTTACGAATAATCACGAGTCTGTTCAACCTAAGTTATTGATAAATAAAGGTGAAAGTCAATATTTGGCTCATTTAGTGCACATCTCTGCTTAATTTGTGGCATTAATCAAAAATGACATTTTTGCTAATTTATCACCTCAAAAGAAGCTGCAAGAAGCTTTTCCCCTGATTGAGCAACAGGTTTTATCAGCTCCTTTACTTAGCTCCAGATAATATGTCATCGACTAAAATAAACACATAAAGAGCTATGCCAGGAGTTTAGTTAAAGAGAAAGTAGATAGAAAAATTTTCAAGGAAATTTGTATATATTTTGACTAATTTTAAATCAAATAATTGCACTTCAAAGCAAATTGGAATTGAATTTGATAAAAGTGTAACCGGCAATAAAACTAAAGGCTACTGAGAGGAAAGAATCAAACACAAAAAAGGTTTACATTATATATCGATCAATTTAGTTGCTTCATATAGGATGAAATTTACCATCGAAGAGTAATCAAAATGACCAACAAGTGAATTATTGTGTATGCTAATTATCAAGCAGAGATTATGTTTTTCCATAATAAAAGAACCCATTATGCTAACTTACTTTTAACCTTCTGGCAACAAAGGGGCAAGAAGTAAGCAAGACAAGGCTGAACGGCATAACACATATATGTCATGCCGTTCAGCCTTGCACAGCCTATAGGTTGCCCCTTTGTTACCAGTATGCTGCCAGTATGCTCCTTTAAGGCATACAGTGGGGATTTTGAGGCAATCCAGATAATTTTCCTGAGCAATTTTGCCTGTGCGGCAGAGGCATGCAATTTACTTAAAAAAAAGGGAGGTTATTTATGCTTATACACTATCAGACATCTTAATGGGAGTAGAGAGACAATCATTTTTAAGAGACTGATTCTTTATAAATTATTCTGGAGAGTTGAGGATAAAATTCAGATGAAAAACGGGAGGATGTCAGAACAAATTTACAATAATTGACAAATATTGAAGTACACGAAATTTTGATATCTAATGGAAAAAAAGAAGTTTGGATATTTAATACAGATAATATTTGTGGTCATCCTGATAGGAATCGGGTTATGGTCACAGCGAAATCGTGTTAATGAGAGCAGGCAGACTGCTTTCATCATGGACACTTTTTTTGAAATAGAAGCATCAGGGCGAATACCTGATCTGGATGCTGTAATTGATAGTGCATTTGCTCTGGCACGTGATTATGAGCATCTTTTATCATATTATGTTGAAGGTAGTTTGATAAGTGCTGTGAACAATTCTCGGGGTGAGAAAACACATATTGACAGCACCTTGAAGGAAATACTCGTTAAAGGAACATATTTCTATCAGGCGACTGCTGGGAAATATGATCTGAGTATTGGCAGTTTAAGTGACCTTTGGGATATCTCAAAAGCCAGAATTCCTGAAGAAAAGGAAATAATTGAAGCTCTGGCAAATACGGGATTTGACAGAATAATTGTTGAAGGAGACAGTATCCTGATTCCAGCAGGGATGAAACTTAATCTGGGTAGTATTGCCAAGGGATATATAGTTGACCAAGTAATTGATTTTCTGATAAGTGAGGGTGTGAGTGAAATTCTGGTCAATGCTGGAGGTGATATTCGAATCTGGGGAGGAGATGGAATGTTGATAGGCATTCAGCATCCCCAGAAAGACCATGGAGAAGTAATAGATAAGATCCGTATAAAAGATCAGGCAGTAGTAACCTCAGGAGACTATGAGCGGTATTTTGAGGTAGATGGAGTGAGATATCATCATATAATTGATGCTTTAACCGGATATCCTGCGAGGCAGTGCGTGAGTGTGACGGCAATAGCTGATGATGCAGAGACAGCCGACGCACTTTCTACAGCAGCTTTCGTGTTATCTGTACCAGATGCTATCAAGCTTGCTGATGCACTTCCTAATGGCTGGGTGATCATATATCACATGGAAGATGATAAACTGGTGAGAAGTGTAAGTTCTGGTGCAGAAGAATTTCTGGAGTAAATGATATGAAAAATAAAGACGTACAAAGTGAACGTGATACAAGAGAAATAACTATTGACCGGGTGGGGGTAAAAAAAATACGCTATCCGATAGTAGTAGAAGATCGTAGAAATGTAAATCAGCAGACAGTGGCAGATATAGCACTTTATGTAGATTTGCGGGAGCATGAGCGTGGAACACATATGAGCAGATTTCTGGAAGTACTTAATAAATATCATAAAGAAGATATCATCAGTAATCTGGAACAGTTTCTGGCAGACCTGCGAGAACGTATGGGCTCTGAGACCGCATTGGCAGTAATAGATTTTCCTTACTTCATCGAGAAAGAGGCACCAGTGAGTAAGATCAGATCATTATTATCTTATCAGTGTCATTTTCAAGCTTCATTGAAAGAGGAATATAGGCTGGTGATAGGAGTGAAAGTGCCAATCACAACATTGTGCCCATGCTCCAAAGAGATCAGTGATAATGGAGCACACAGTCAGCGATCTTATGTAAATATCCAGGTGACACTCGGTGAATTTGTGTGGCTGGAAGAATTGATAGAAATGGTGGAAGCTTCCGCGAGTTGTGAAATATATTCATTATTGAAGCGTCCAGATGAGAAATACGTAACAGAGCAGGCTTATGATAATCCCCGCTTTGCTGAAGATATTGTGCGGGAGATAACGCTAAAATTAAGGCAGGATGAACGCATAGCCAGCTTCAAAGTTGAAACAGAAAACCTGGAGAGCATTCATGATCATAATGCTTATGCCGGTGTGTGGAGTAATAATTTCTGGGAAATCAAGGATTAAGGTAAATATAAATAAATGGAAAAAGATTATAGAGTAGAAGATATAAAATTAGCTAATGGTTTGAAAGTGATTTTTGCCGAAGACCAGATAATACCATTGGTCAGTGTACAAATGCATGTCCGGTTTGGTTCAGCCTGGGAATCAGAAGCAGAAGCAGGATTTTCACATTTTGCCGAGCATCTGGTATTCAGATCAACCCGGAATTATCCAGATGGGATCATCATGGATAGAGTTGCCTATCTTGGCGGCTCTATGAATGCCTACACAGAATATGACAGCACCTGTTATTATATTGATATTTCCAAAGAATATCTTGAGGAAACAATAAAAATACTTGGAGATCTGGTTCGCTATCCGGAATTTACTCAAGCAGATTTTAATTCAGAAAAGAAAGTGATCATTGAAGAATTAAAGGAATCTGAGAATGACAGAGAAGATAATCTGATAGAGCGGATAGCTAATGATTATCTGAAAGACAATCCTTATCGAAATCCCATTATTGGTAATCGGAAATCATTGAAAAACGCTACACGGGAAATTTTGCAGGAATTTATCCAAGGGCATTATTATCCGGGAAACTGCGTACTGGTTGTAGCAGGAGATTTTGAGCGGAACCAACTTGATGAATGGATAAATAAATATTTTGCTGATTGGGAAGGAAAAGAAAGCACAGAGCGTAAACCAGTATATGGAGGACACCCGGAAAAATTCTCCTTCAAAGTTATCAAACATAAATCAGATTCTGATATCGTGGCAGTGGCAATCCCTGATCTGACAGAGAATCATCCTGATGCGATTGCACTATCAGTGGTTTATAAATCATTTATGATTGGCAAAAACTCATATCTTTATGATGAGCTTTTTAAACGAAGGAAACTGGTGGACAGCATAAAAATTAATGGAATCAGTGGAATCAATGATGGTGTGAGTATCATTCTACTGTTTCCTAATCAGGGAATTGAAGCCCTGGATGTGATCAAGGGATTCTGTGAATGCTGGAATGATTTCTGCAGCAGGGGTATCAGTGCTGTTCAACTCATGCAGCAAAAAGCAGAGATCCTTAACAGTTTCAGATTTTCCAGGGAATACATGGAATCTTATGCTTCAAATCTTGGAATGGATGAGATATATTCAGATTATCATGACTATTTCACCTTTCCCGACAAATTGAAGCAAATATCCCGCGGTGCTATAAGAGCGGTAATTGATAAATGGCTTCGCATAGATTATATGAAGATCTATTATCAGGGTTCTAAGAATGTCTCTGATCTCGCAGTTAAGCAGATATTCACCAGCAGACAACCAGTGAATTTTAATCATGCTGATCAGGAATATGCTCAGCGGACTCTTGCTAATGGCATCAAGGTGCTTTATAGAAAAATTATTGGCAAGCCAACAGTTGGTATATCAGCAGTATTTAATGTTTCTCAATTATATGAAGAAGAAGGTATCAAAGGAATAAATTCAGTTTCTGGAGCATTAATGCTATATGGTAATCAGCAGCATAATTATGATAAATTTCTGGATTTTTGCAGTTTGCATGGCATCAACATGCGGATCAGTCCTCAGATGGATTATACAACTTTGAAGTGCAAATGCTTTACAGAAGATCTGGCAATGGCTTTGGAATCAGTATCGAATGTATTATTTGCTCCAGAACTACCCAGGGAACACTTTTTAAATATCAAACAAGCAATATTGAGTATGATGCGCCGGCAGAAAGACTATCCGCAACGCGAAGCGCTTAAGAACTGGCGAAAAATGATCTATAGCACGAAAAGCAATTTGTACAGCCGGGACGGAAGACGGAATGATCTGAATAAATTGACTTTGTCCCGTGTAAGAAGATGGCAAAAAGACTACTATACTCCGGATAATATGACTCTGGTTGTAACTGGAGATATAGATTTTTCTGCAGTTGATGAACTGGTGGAAAAGCATTTTGGTGATAAAACCGGCAAGCATATTGACTACAAACCGAATTATCAGGTCTATCCTTCTGTAAAGCGTTATAAGGTAATCGACACGCAATCCAGTCAGGGGATAATAGTAACCGGTGGGTTTGGTCCTGGTCTGGAATCACAGGAAGAAGCAATGGCAATGTCTGTACTCTGTCAGATACTGGGTGGAGACACAAATTCGCAACTATTCAATGAACTGCGGGAACAGCACGGTCTGGCATATTCTGTAGATATGGATTATTATACGATGATGAATTCCGGTTCGTTTATTATGGCAGCAGCAGTCGATCGTGAAAATACTGAAATAGGTCTTAAAATGATCAAGCGGATATTTAAACAGGTTGGTGAAAAAGGTGTAAGCGAGTATGAACTCACAAAAGTGAAAAACCACCTGGCTGGTCAAATGCTCCAGCAGGAAGAAAGCGTATCGGCAATAGCATCGACAATGGGCTCACGAATTGCGTTAGGACTGGGTTTGGAGCACTATCTTAACCGCAGGGAAAGACTGCTGGCAGTTACTGGTGAACAGGTAAAACTGGTAGCAAAGAAATATTTGCGAGAAGATAAATTATATACTCTGATACAAAAATGATAAAAGAAGATCTGATGATCAAGATTGCAGGAGAAAGGAATTGAGAGGTTGTGGAATAGACTCGGGTTCGCGTACTACGAAGCTGGTTTTTCTGGAAAATAACCAGATCATCTGGGATGATGTGCAGCCTACAGGTCTGTCACCTGTACGGACAGCAGAATCCATGCTGGAGAAGGCAAAAAGGGAAATTCCTGCTGAATTGGTTGATGCACTATCAATTGTTGTTACCGGCTATGGCAGAAACCTGATATTGCAGAACCGGAGAAAAATTTCTGAAATAACTTGTCATGCCCGGGGTGTAAATTATTATTTTCCCGATTGTAAGTTAGTAATCGATATTGGTGGACAGGATTCCAAAGGAATATTGCTTGAAAATGGTGGAAAAGTAACAGATTTTGTGATGAATGACCGATGTGCAGCAGGAACAGGCAGATTTCTGGAAAAAGTTGCAAATATTCTGGAAGTGGAAGTTTCAGAATTAGGAGATCTGGCTGAACAATCCGAGCGAGAACTGGAAATCACTAATACCTGTGTGGTATTTGCTGAATCAGAAATGATAGGGATGATATCCAGGGGTGAGAAACGATCTGATATTGCTCAGGCTGTTCACAGGTCAATTGCGCGTAGAATCGCAAATATGGTCGCTGGTTTCCCCAAAGAACAGGAAGCAGTTTTTACTGGTGGAGTGGCTTTGAATAAAGCTATGGTGAAATGTCTGGAAGAAGAAATAGAGACGAAGATCAAGGTGACAGATAATCCTTTTTTGACTGGAGCACTGGGTGCTGCCTTATTTGCTCAGGAGTATGATGAAAAGAAGTAATATGATAATTCTGGCTGTATTGATGAGTTTGTGCTGGCTTTGTGAAGCCCAGGATCAGAATACGATCACTTTGAATTATCCAGTGGAATTAATGAAACATTATATTACCAGTGAAGAATATGATCTGGCATTGGAAACAGCAGAAAAATATCTGCCGGAAGATGCCAATGCAGATTCTCTGATCTGGCTGAGTGCATATATTTATAAAGACAGGCAGGAATTTCAGGCAGCAGCAGAAAGATATAACAAAGTAATCGAGGTTTCACAGGATTCCCTGCTGGTGACCAATTCTGCTGAGAATCTGATAATACTGGTTCCTAATCTGGATTCACGCGCTGCAATTGATTTGCTGGTTTCAGCAGTTAAAAAAGTTAATGATGACAAAAATTATCAGAAATTGATCATGAAGCTGGCTAGCCTGTATGAGAGCAATTATCTTTATAGTGAAGCAAATGATATTTATTTTATCCTTTTGGAAAGCGATCTTGATATCAATGAACGAGATCTCTATATAAAAATAGCTACTAATAAAGTATTTGAAAAGAAATACCATGAGGCAGTGGAATATGCTGATAAAGCAGATGCTGCCATTGATAGTGTATTGAGTGCTGAAGCTTTATTTATAGAGTTTTTGAGCTTTCAGGCATTGGGAAAGAATGATCAGGCATTACCTCCTTTGATCAAATTGTATAATAATTTTCCTGAATTTGCCAGATTATTTGAAATTAATCTAAATCTTGCTGATCTACTGCTGCAGGCTGATGAAAAACTTGCTGCCTGGTATGTTTTGGAGAAATTTTATCCTTCTGCAAGTAAACTGGAAAAAGAGCTGATCTCAGATAAGATAAAAGAAATAGTTGATTCTATTGAAATAGATGCCGGTCAGATGAATTATTTTGATAATTTTGATCAAAATTTTGATTCTCTTATAGAACAAAAATAGAAAAGATCCCCATTTTAATAAATTAATATCTCTTTATTTAACTAAGCTAAAAAAGATTTTATTGTTAACACTGATTTTCAGGTTGACGGAAAGTGGAAGGGACAAAATCTGGGAATAAATTAAATTATTAGGAGGTTGCATGAAGAAAGAATTCAAAAAAGCAACAGTAGATGGCAATACTGCCGCAGCCCATGTGGCGTATGCCTTTAGTGATGTTGCAGCAATTTATCCAATCACTCCCTCATCACCAATGGGAGAATATGCTGATACATGGGCAGCAAATAATAGAAAAAATATATTTGGTGAACGAGTAGATGTGGTTGAAATGCAATCTGAGGCGGGAGCTGCTGGAGCGATCCATGGTTCTTTGACTGCTGGTGCGTTAACCACTACCTTCACTGCTTCGCAGGGTCTTTTATTGATGCTTCCCAACATGCACAAAATAGCTGGTGAGATGCTTCCTACAGTATTTCACGTTTCTGCCAGATCACTTGCAGCACAAAGTTTATCGATTTTTGGAGATCACTCGGATGTAATGTCTGCCCGTAATACCGGATTCGCTTTGATGGCAGCGTCATCATTGCAGGAAATTATGGACCTGGGTATTGTATCTCATCTTTCTACATTGAAAGCAAAAGTACCATTTTTGAATTTCTTTGACGGTTTCCGTAATTCTCATGAAATCCAGAAAATCGATATGGTTGATTATGAAAGCATGAGAGAACTTGTAGATATGAAATTTATAGAAGATTTCAGGTCTCGTGCTTTAAATCCTGATGACCCTCGCGTTAAAGTCGGTGCTCAAAATCCTGATGTATATTTCCAGGGACGTGAGACTGTTAATAATTATTATGACGCTACTCCTGATATTGTGAGAGAATACATGGGAGCTGTTTCTGAACTCACTGGACGGGAATACCATCTCTTTAATTATTATGGTGATCCTAAGGCTGATAAACTTATAATTGCTATGGGTAGCGGTTGTGAGACTATTCAGGAAACAATAAACTACTTAAATAAGAAAGGTGAAAAACTAGGATTACTTTCTATTCATCTTTATCGTCCTTTCTGCATAGAAGATTTTGTGTCTGCTATTCCTGCCAGCGTTATGAAAATCGCTGTTCTGGATAGAACTAAAGAACCAGGAGCTATAGGTGATCCATTATATCTGGATACTGTAGCTGCCTTAAAGAATCGTTATGATCTCACTATTATTGGTGGAAGATATGGACTCTCTTCTAAGGAATTTACTCCTGCTATGGTGAAAGCTGTATATGATCATCTGGAAAATGATGGATTCCATGGCTTCACTGTAGGAATTAATGATGATGTTTCTCATAAATCTATCCCAGTTGGTGACACTTTACCAACTTCACCCGAAGGAACTATCAGTTGTAAATTCTGGGGACTAGGTTCTGATGGAACAGTGGGTGCTAATAAGAACTCTATCAAGATTATTGGTGAGGGAACAGACATGTATTGCCAGGGCTATTTTCAGTATGATTCCAAGAAATCTGGTGGAGTAACCCGCTCACATCTTCGTTTTGGCAAATCTCCTATTCAGAGTGAATACACTGTTGTTCATGCAGACTTTATCGCCTGCCATAATCAGGCATATATTGGCAGATATGATATTTTGGAAGGAATTCGCGAGAATGGTGTATTCCTTTTGAACTCAATCTGGGAAGCTGATGAAGTATTTGATAATCTCACTGCTGATATGCAGAGAGTAATAATCGATAAGAAAATCAATGTGTATAATATTAATGCATTGAAGATCGCTCAGGAAGTTGGGTTAGGAACCAGAATAAATACCGTGATGCAGACAGCTTATTTCATGATCTCAGGTATATTACCAGAAGAAACTGCTCTTAATATGATCAAGACCTTTATTAAAAAGACCTTTGCCAAGAAGGGTGATAAAGTGATCAATATGAACATGGAAGCGGTTGATAAAGCTACAGAACATATCCAGAAAATTGAGATACCTGCCGAATGCGGTTGCAAAGCAATGGATATGCATAAACTGGTACCAGATGGCTCAGATAAATTTACTCGTAACGTGATTGAAAAGATCATGCGTGAAAAGGGTGATGACATCCCAGTATCTGATATGCCTTATGATGGTTATATCCCATCAGCAACTTCACGTCTTGAAAAACGTGGTGTATCGCCATTCGTTCCGCAATGGGTCGCTGAAAATTGTATTCAATGTAATCAGTGTTCATTTGTTTGCCCTCATGCAGCCATAAGAGCAAAATTGATCGATCCTGAAAATCTGAAAGACGCTCCCAAAACCTTCAATACTCTTGATGCCATGTCAAAAGATGCTGGAATGAAATTTAAAATCCAGATCTATCCAGAAGATTGCCAGGGTTGCATGGTGTGCGCTAATGAATGTCCTAAAGATGCTCTTGTAATGAAACCTATTCAGGAAGAACGTGATAGAGGCGAAACTATAAATGCCGAATTTTTTGATGCCCTGCCAAATGATGTACTCTCAAAAGTTATGGGTGAATTCACTGTAAAAGGCAGTCAGTTCAAGCAGCCATTATTCGAATTCTCAGGTGCTTGTGCAGGTTGTGGAGAAACTCCCTACGTTCGCGTGATCACTCAGTTATTTGGAGACAGGATGCTGATTGGAAATGCCACAGGCTGCTCTTCCATATATGGTGGAACCTTCCCCACAATTCCCTATTGCCATAATAAAGATGGTCATGGACCCGCCTGGGCTAATTCTCTGTTTGAAGATAATGCAGAATATGCCATGGGTATGCGTTTGGCAGTTGATGCTAATCGCAAGCAATTAAGAACAAAACTTGCTCAATTGCATGAAGCTGGCTGCGAAGCAGAATTAGCAGATAAGGTCAAGTGGTCTCTTGATAATTGGAAAAAAGTTGATCAGGAAGCAAAAGATAATACAGCAGCAATTAAGCAGCTATTGCCAAAAGCCTTGGAAACAGCTACAGAAGAAACCAAACCTATAGTACAAAAAATCATTGAACTTAAGAACTTCCTGATTGATAAATCAGTATGGGCTTTTGGTGGAGATGGCTGGGCTTATGATATTGGATATGGTGGACTTGATCATGTATTGGCTTCAGGAAGAAATATCAATATTCTTGTTCTGGATACGGAAGTATATTCCAATACTGGTGGACAGGCGTCTAAAGCTACACCTCTTGGTGCAGTAGCTAAATTTGCTGAATCTGGCAAAGTAACTGTGAAGAAAGAGCTTGGAAAAATGATGATGGAATATGGGTATATTTATGTAGCTTCCTGTGCTATGGGTGCCAATAAGAACCAGTTCGTGAAATCTCTCAAAGAAGCAGAAGAATATGATGGACCATCAATTGTGATCGCTTATTCTCCCTGCATCAATCATGGTATCAATATGAGCATGAGCCAGAAAGAAGAAAAGAAGGCTGTTGATGCCGGTTACTGGTTGCTTTATCGTTATGATCCACGCCGTGAAGAATTAGGTGAGAATCCCTTTATCTTTGAAAGTCCTAAACCTAAAATTGACGTAGCAGATTTCCTGAATGGTGAGAAACGCTATTCAAGTCTCCAAACCACTTTCCCGGAAAATTCTGCTAAATTTGTTGAACAGTTCAAGGGCTATGTTATCAAGCGTTATAACAAGTTCAAAAAGATGGCTGAAGAATAAACTTCGGCTATTGAATATAACTAATAGCCTTCGCGTTTGCGGAGGCTATTTTCTCTTAAGGCAGGCAGTATTTGAACAATAGCAAAAAAGCTTCCAAAAATGAAATCAGATATGACTCAATTCTGGAAAGTATCTCTGACGGTGTATTTACAGTTGATGAACACTGGCAAATAACCTCCTTTAACCGTGCTGCTGAAGATATCACCGGGATTTCACGCCAGGAAGCGATTGGCGAAATCTGCTCTGATGTCTTTCGTTCCAGTATGTGTGAAAAGGACTGTGCTCTGCGTAAGACGATGCACAGCAATAAACCAATCATTGATAAGTCCTGCTATATAATCAATGCCAAAGGTGATAAAATCCCTATAAGCGTTTCCACTGCTGTTTTGCGCGATCAAAATGGTAATATCTGTGGAGGTGCAGAAACCTTTAGAGATTTGCGTGAAGTTCACACTTTGAGAAAAAAACTTCATAATCAGTACCGAATAGGAGATCTAATCAGTCGTAGTCCAGCTATGCAGGAAATATTTCATCTGCTCCCAATTGTTGCTGAGAGCAATTCAAACCTGTTGATAACCGGCGAGACTGGAACCGGTAAAGAACTCCTTGCCAGAGCAGCACACGGCATGAGCAATAGAGCAAAACAGCCATTTATTGCTGTAAATTGTGCTGCCCTTCCTGATACGCTTCTGGAATCTGAATTATTTGGTTATAAAAAGGGTGCTTTTACGGGAGCTGAGCGAGATAAACCAGGCAGATTTGCTATTGCAGATAAGGGAACTTTGTTTCTTGATGAAATAGGAGAAATCTCACTTTCTATGCAGGTGAAGCTGCTGCGTGTATTACAGGAACATGAATATGAACCGTTAGGTGGAATTAAAACAGAAACTACCGGTGCAAGAATTATTGCTGCTACCAATAAAGACCTCAGCGAGCTGGTGAGTGAAGGTAAATTTAGAGAAGATCTGTTTTACCGAATTAATGTGATAAAACTTGAACTACCACCTTTAAGCGACAGAAAAGAAGATATTCCATTACTTGTAGAACACTTTATTGCCAAATTCAATCATCTTCAAAACAGGAAGATCAAAGCTGCCTCCACCCAGGTTCTGGGTGTATTGATGACACAAAAATGGCAGGGTAATATCAGAGAACTGGAAAATGTAATTGAACGGGCTTTTGTACTTTGCCGTAATGATATGATTGAATTGCAGCACCTACCTCTGGAATTTCAGGTAAATCAGCATGATATCAGCCAGTACAACACGATCAGACAAGTGAAACAGCAGACCGAAAGACAATTAATAATAGAAGCACTCAAAAATAATAATTTTAATCGCAATGCTGCCGCCCGTGAGCTGGGATTGCATAAATCCACGCTTTACCGCAAGCTGAAGAAATTAAATATTGAATTGCCTGCCTCGCATTACAAGCCTCCCCGGTAGCGTAATAGCTACCAATGCTTACCATAAATTCGCACTGACGCTACCAAATTAAATCCTTCTCAATAACCCCTGATTCGCCTAAATTATTACCAATAGCATAGTTATAACTATTTTCGCTAACTGGTACACCTTTTGCATGTATATATTCTGTATTTGATAAGGAGAAAATTATGCTTATAGCGATTCCAGAGTGGAATAAAAGGATTTCACCTGTATTTGATGAAGCACTGCACTTCAAGTTCTACAGGATTCAAGCTGGAGAGGTCAGCGAGATAGCTGATCACGAGCTCCCCGCTCTTTTGACTGGCAGGCAGATAGATTTTTTAGCAGAAGCAGAAGTGAATATATTGATATGCGGAGCAATCAGCAGGCATTTACAGAGAGAAGCAGAGCGTAATGGTATCAGAGTAATACCCTTTTTAGCAGGAGAAACAGAGTTAGTGATACAGGAGTGGCTGTCTGGGGGCTGGCAGCAGGGACGTCATTACATGCCGGGTTGTGGCAGAAGGCAATGGCGCGAGGATTCCAGCTCCTGTCCCAGCAGAGGGAATCGCGGCAATAGAGATAAAACTAAGCACTCAAGGAGGTGATAATATGCCAAATGGAGATAGAACAGGACCAGAAGGACGTGGAAGTATGACAGGACGTGGAGCAGGTTACTGCTCCGGTAACAAACGACCCGGAAACCAAAGTGGTTTACCTGGAAGAGGATTAGGAAATCTTATCAGAAACGGAGTTCGTCTATTATTAGGCGGACGCAATCAGAATGTAAATCGAAGAACAAAATAAGACAGGAGGAAAATTATGCCTTATGGTGATGGAACAGGACCAGAAGGACGTGGAAGAATGACAGGAAGACAGGCAGGATATTGCACTGGAAATGATCGACCTGGAAGATTTGAACGCTGTATTAGCTTCGGAAGAGAGCGTGGTAGAGGAATGGGACGTGGATTAAGGAATTTTGCACACCGAGGTTACTATCCCGCAGATTATGGCTATGAGCGAGAACCCGTGAAGGTTCAGGAAAAGGACGCTCTCCAGCAGCAGCAATCCTGGTTTAAAAATCAACTTGACAATATAACCCGTAGATTATCTGAATTATCAGAAGAAAAAATAGAAAAGTAAATAAATTATAGAAATCAGGAGTAGATTGATCTACTCCTGATTTATGGTGGAGTAATATAATGAAAACATTTCATGATTGCATCCCCTGCCTGATGCGACAAACAATCCAGGCTGTGAGACAAATTTCAGATGATGAGCAATTAATCGAAAGAGTATTAAGATCCGCATTGTTTCTGGCTTCAAAAATGGATTACTCTCAAACTCCTGCCTTAATAGGCAGAGAGATCCATAAATTGATCCGCGAAGAAACTGTAAATAATGATCCCTATGCTGAGATAAAACACAAAGCGAACGATATTGCCTTGGCTATTGCTCCTGCAATTAGGGAAGAGATATTAGCCAGCGATAATCCTTTGCAAATGGCTATCCGATATTCTATTGCCGGTAATATTCTTGATTTTGCTCTTTACAATGGCTGGGATGATGAACGATTTCGGAAAAGTTTACATTCTTCCCGCACCAAAAATATAGATCAGCAACAGCTTGAAATTCTTCAAGCAGAAATAGAAAAAGCTGAGAATATTTTAATATTAGGAGATAATGCAGGAGAAACGGTTTTTGATCGACTTTTAATTGAGCAATTAATGCCGAAGCAGATCACTTATGCTGTTAAGGGCTATCCAGTCATCAATGATGCCTTAAGACAAGATGCGATCTTCGCTGGTATTGATAAATTTGCCACCATTATAGATACTGGTCTGGATTGCGCTGGAACTATTCTCAGCATGTGTTCCAGAGCATTTTTGGATATCTTTTACAATGCTGATCTGGTTATCGCCAAGGGACAGGCTAATTATGAAACACTATTTAATTGTCCCAGACAGGTATTTTTTTTAACTCAGATAAAATGTTCGGTTATTGCTCAGGATTTAGATAGTAATGTTGGTGACTGGGTGATCGCTTCAACCCAGTAGAACAAAAAAAATAGATGGACAATTGTAATTATTCAATTATCTTAATTTATAAATATTAAGGAGAAAATGAAAAATGCGTATAGCGATACCTATAACTAATGGTGCATTAAGTATGCACTTTGGGCATTGTGAAAATTTCATGATCATCGATGTTGAAATGGAAAGCAAAAAGATCATTAGTGATGAAACCCTAAAACCTCCACCTCATGAACCAGGCTTACTTCCCCGCTGGCTGGCAGAAAAAAGCGTTAATGTGATCATTGCCGGTGGTATGGGGCAAAGAGCTCAGGATCTGTTTAAAGCAAACAATATAGATGTTATCGTAGGAGCTCCAAATAAAACCTTTACTGAACTGGTTAATGATTTTATGAATAATAACCTTCAGGGTGGAGCAAATTTCTGCGATCATTAATTGATCATTGATTAAGAAATAAAAAAAACCTGCCGGAAAATATTTCTGGCAGGTTTCTTTTTTTACTCAGAGGGGTTTAATTTATTACCTGGGTCCAGATTCACCATGATTGATTTCATACTCAATTTCGTTTGAAAGCTTATCACCAATATCTTCAAGATTCTTGTAATAGAAATCGATAGGTTTGTCCTTATTCATAAATATCTTGATCACGTCATTTTCCAAAATTCCACTATAATATTTTTCCCAGACTTCATCTGTGACGGGTTTCATGATCAAAATAAGATCCTTTGGTTTCTCATCCCTGATGATATTAACCTTGAATGAATCATCATAATCAACTTTACTGATGATCTCACCAATATCATCAAATTCCGAAACATCTTCACCATTGATCTTCAAAATGATATCTCCTGCCTGCATTCCACCTTCTGCCGCTGGGGTTTCGGGTATTACTTTTTCTATCACAAGACCCTCAGTTTTGCCGTGATCTTCATCTTCTTCATGCGGACCGGAAACTATTACACCCAGAATCTTGCTCGATGAATCCTGATAGGCAAACACGTGCATGGATTCCGGTAATCCCAGTGAATTCCAGATGCCATAAACGTCATCCAGGTCATCAAGTATATCAAGACCGCTGAATACCTGATCAATTGCCTGAAGATCATACCAGTCGAATGACATCTCACCTAATTTGAGCTCTGTTTCTTCCTGGTTGCCATCACGCCAGTATTTCACCATGATCTTATCTTCAGGTTGATATTTCTTCAACATGGGACGAACCTGATCTTGAGAATAAAGTTTCTCTCCCTGAATTTCCAGCATAATATCATCATCTAACAATCCTGCTTTTTCGGCTGGACTATCTTCTGATACCATAGTGATCAACAAGCCATAATTTAAATCGAAGTTTTCCTGATCAAAATCATCTTTGAGGGAGACACCCATCCATACAGGGTTCTTATGCTTTACATATTCTTTTTCTCCCAACACAACGTTAAAGGTTTTTTCACTTTCATTATCAAAAACTACAATTTTAACCTTCTCCCCCACGTTGGAATTTCTGATCATACGGGTTAACTGTTTTTGGGTATACACTTTTTCATCCTGATAAGTTCTGATGATCATTCCCTTTTTCAACCCGGCTTCTGCTGCCTGAGAACCCTCTACTGCATATTTGATGAGTATCCCATAGCCATCTGATATCCCGTATTTTGTATAACTGGAATGATTTATATCTGTTGTCGCTACTCCCAGGAATGGGATTGTTTCGGCACTTATACTAATAAACATTCCCAGAAGCAATAAAATAAAAATAATATTTCTCATTTGTCCTCCAAAATTAATAGCATCCTGCAGAGACCTTTCTGATCTTGTTATTCTGCATTTGCTTATTATATTCTGAAACAACCATTACTTTGCCTGCCCGAGGTGAATTATACTGTCTGATCAAATACGTCTTATCATCATCAATCAACCTGTTAGATGAATTTGCCATTTCTCCCTGATCTACCGGCATCAAAATTCCTTTGCTTTTCTGCACATTCTCTGCTATTATTGGCTGCTCTTTGTTATGATCACCAAAAACCAGTGTGTTTACACTACTGGCAAAATTGGGTACCATAAAAGTAGCTGCCAGAATTAGAAAAAGCAGTGCTGCCATTGATACTGCCCACCTGTATCGAAGCACATATACTCTCTGCCGGCTGAAAAACGCCTGCAGCAATCTGCTCCGGAGGGCATTGAACTGGTATTTATCATCTATTAGGGGGATTTTTAAAGTACTAAGCATATCTTTGATCTTGTCCATGATCTTTCTCCTGTTCCAGAATATTTTTCAGCTTTTTCAAGCTTCGGTGCGTTTTAACCTTCAAAGCATTCTCTTTCTTTCCAAAAATCTCTGACAGCTCCCGATATGATTTCTTCTCAAAATACTTGAGTGCTATCAGATTCTGCTCAAACGGTTTCAAATAACTTAAACACTGTTTCACGTATTTAAACTCATAAGGATAGACGGTGGGGTCATCCGGTTTATCATTCTTTTTCTTCATAACCAGCTTAAAATCACGTTTGCGATCTCGGTAGTACTGGTTTACTTCACTCACAGCTATGCGATATAACCAGGCTGAAAAGGAACATCGATGGCTATCGAGAAATTTGAACCTGTAAAGATTCTTCATAGCTTTATAAAACACATTAGACACTATCTCGTTTCGCACATCCTCGTCGTACGTCCGGTGAAATACGAAATTATTGATCTTCGGATAATATATCCGGTATAGTTCATCAAAAGCCTGGATATCCTGCTTAGCTCTTTTCACTAATTCTCTTTCTTCCAAAAGACACCACCTTATCTCTTTTCAGTTCTGCATTATTAACGCATAAACCTCTGCCGGTTACATCTCTTTTATTCTTTTTTTTATTTACTTCTTGTCAACCTCAATATCATCATCATCTATTTACTGATGATTATGTTAATAGAAATTGTATATTTTCCCCATTAACGAATCTGATATTTGAGCTTTATTTCATCTCTTTACTTATATTTTTCCTCTTCTAAGTGTATAATAGGTGGAACAACTTAGCACAATATCACATGAAAATGTCAGTACGTGCTTTGTTGTTCCTCTGAATAGTCACTTCATGGTAAATTATTTGTTTATTTCTTTAATAAATATATTATTATCTTACTACATAAAAACTATTGTAGTATATTGAAACAAAATTACTGTTTTAATCTATGAAAATGTCTTTATCTTAGTGCTATGTATGATATATATTCTTTTTTAAATAAAATATATTATTGGTTATGTTGCTGCTCTGCTGTTTATTCCTAAGAACTTCTGTCGTCTGAATGACAATTCAAACTGGAAGTGATTTAAGGAATATTCTTAACTGCGGGTAGAAGTCAATTAGTTTCTTCAGGTAGTAATCGAATGAATAAATGTTTTTCTTTGACAATAAAATATGAAAGACAATAAAAGGATATGTAATGGTGTAATTAAAAATGGAGGTTATATTGGAAAAACATGATCTCAAGATTTTATTTGTAGAAGATGATGATTTAATGCGTAATACCATCAAAAATGTGCTGGAAAAAAATGCCAGAACAGTATTGCTTGCAGCTAATGGAGAAGAAGGACTTGAGCTCTATAAGCAGGAAGCTCCAGATATTGTGATCACAGATATAATGATGCCAGTGATGAATGGACTTGAGATGATCCATCAAATCAGGCGATTGGGCAGTAATGTAAAAATAGTAGTTGTCTCTGCCTATAGCGAGAAAGAGAATTTCCTCAAGGCAATTGCTCTGGGAGTTAATAACTTCCTGATCAAGCCAATTTCATATAAGAATCTATTAAATGTCCTGGAAGAATTAGCAAATGTTATCCTGCTTGAGAAAAACGTGGAAGCAGAGAAGCTGGAGAAACTTCAAGCCCAGGAAGAGCTTAAAAAGGCACATGCTGAGCTTGAAGATAGAGTGATCGAAAGAACTCAAGAACTGGCAATAGCCAATCAGCAATTAGTGGAATTTCAGGAGACCCTTCAGGATAAAATAGAGAAGAGTGTAACTGAGATCCGTCTAAAAGATCACATCATGATGCTGCAGAGTCGTCAGGCAGTTATGGGAGAAATGATCGGGCATATTGCTCATCAATGGCGTCAACCACTAAATACTATCGGACTTCTCACGCAGTCGCTCCTTTTTTCTTATCGCAATTCCAATTTATCTGATGAAATGCTGGAGGATAGAGTAAATAAGATCATGGTGGTTCTAGAGCACATGTCAGAAACTATAGATGATTTTAGAAATTTCTTTAATCCAAACCGGGAGAAGATCAATTTCAGCGTACTATCTGTAGTTCAAAAGACGCTATCATTTGTGGAGAGTTCTTTTCAGAAGCACAAAATAGAAATAGATCTTGAGATTGAAGAGGACTGTCAGGTAAATGGTTATGAAAATGAATATTCCCAGGTTTTAATGAATCTTTTGATCAATGCCAAAGATGCACTTGTAAGCCAGAATGAAGATAACCGTAAGATCTGGATAAGAGTAAGCCGTAGAATGGGAAAAAGCTGTCTTGAGATAGGAGATAATGCTGGAGGCATTTCACCAGAAATTAAAGATAAGCTTTTTGATCCCTATTTTACCACAAAAACAGGTGAAGAAGGTACTGGACTTGGTCTGTATATCTGTAAGACTATTGTTGAACAGAAGATGTCTGGCTATATTGATGTCAGTAATGATGAAGATGGTGCAGTGTTTACGATAATTATATAAAATGAAAGATTATAAAGTTCTGATTGTTGAAGATGAGGTATTGATAAGAGAAATGCTTAAGGAGATTTTTATGTCAGAATTTTCAGCTGTATTCACTGCCGGTCATGGTTTGCAGGGGATTGAAAGATATCATGAATTTGCCCCTGACCTGATAATCACTGATATAAAAATGAAGAAGATGGATGGACTTACGATGATCGAGAGGATTCAACAGGAAGACCCAACTCAGAAATTTATAATCATCACAGCCTATTCAGATGAGCATCACCTTAAAACTGCTAAATTACTGGGTGTTAAAGATGTACTTGTGAAACCTATTGATAGTCGTGAACTAATGACTAAAGCGATTGAGATATTACAAAGATGAAAGAATATAAAAATGTCCTGATCATTGATGATGATGAACTAACGACAGTGTTGGTTCGAGAAATTCTGGAATCAGATGGCTATCACTGCGAAACCTGCCAGCAAGTGAAAGATCTTAAAAATTGTTTAACGAAGCTTGATTTCAGTATATTTTGCGTAGACTTGATGCTGGATGGTCTGGAAGGGATAAAACTGATCAAAGAACTTAGAACCCTTTATCCTGAATCTATAATTTTTGTTATTACCGGTTTGAGTGCTGCCGAGTATTTGCAGGACAGCATGGAAGCTGGTGCTGATATGTTTTTTAATAAACCATTAAATGCTGCGAATCTGTTAGAGAAACTTAAAAGTTTGATCAACAGAATAAATGAGCCGGTTCCATGTCAGTCAATGGATAAATTGATCTGGCAGGCATTTAAAGATGCTATGAATCCTGTATTTGTCATTAATCAGGCTGGAGATCTGCATTATGCGAATGGATCTTTTTTGAAAATTACAGGACTTAGTGTCGAGAGGATCACCAGATATAATCTGGAAACCTTACGAATGGACACCATAGACGATCCTGGCAGCCTGATCAAGAGATGTAATAGTTCAATGAACGAAACCAGAATAATGGAAATTAGATTTAATGAGGGTAAATTTGATGAGGCTTGGTATTATGTAGTTATAAATCCGATAAAATGCAGCATAGGTAATCAAGCAACCCTCTTTCTATTTCAATTATTTGATATAACCCGTAAAAAGCAAATGGATAATTTCATCCTGAATAATGAAGAAAAGTTCCGCTCCTTTATCAGTTTATCCAATGATGGGATGGCTTTGATAAATGAGAAGGGACAGGTTATTGAATGGAATAACAGTCTTACCAGGATTACGGGAATTTCCATGGAGAAAGTATATGGAGAAGCGATTTGGGATATATTATCCTGGGGAAATGTGCGCATTAAGGATAAGAAAGTTCCTCCGGAAATCCTGAAGAAATTTATTAAGTATTCTCTAAAAGTCGGATTGGAGAATGAAAATGTGCGACAGGATCTTTGCCAGATAACTCATACTGATGGGCATATTGTTCACCTGCAGTATTCATTTTTCACAATCAAAGCAGATAAGGGGTATCGTCTGGGAATGGTTATCAGAGATAATACAGCCAGTGTAAACGACAGGAAATACATTGCTGAGCAGCATGAAAAGCTTAACCAGGCATATCAGGAGATGGAAAAGCTGGCAAGGATTGATCCTTTAACTCAGATTTCAAACCGCAGAGATGTGGAAATCCGGCTTGATTATGAAATGACTCGTTATGAAAGGCATCATAATCCATTTTCACTGGCGATTGCCGATATAGATAATTTCAAAAAATTTAATGATACCTATGGGCATGACATGGGAGATTATGTCCTGACCGAAATCGCAAAACTGATGAAAGAAACAGTCAGAGCCCAGGATATCCTGGGGCGCTGGGGTGGAGAGGAATTTATTCTGGTCTTTCCTGAAACAGATTCCGTAGGTGGAGATATAATCTCCGAAAGAGTCCGCTCAATAATTGAGCATCATAACTTTAATTTTAAAGGTGTTAGCGTATCAGTTACTATCACAACCGGCTTGGCAGAATTCAAGCAGGGTGAAGTGCTGGATGAAACAATTAAAAGAGCTGATAATGCTCTTTATAGAGGAAAAAATTGTGGAAAAAACTGTATTGTCATATCTTCTTAGGAGTACTTCATGTCAAATTTCATTGCAGAGAAGATAAGGAAAAGAAACTTGGACCTCATTAAGAAGCTCATTAAAATTGGGAAATCATTATCCCTGGAAAATGATATTCAAAAAGTCTTTAAGATAATTCTTGATGAGGTGATGGAAGTAACTAATGCTGACAGAGGAATGATCTATATTACTTCTCCAGATCAAAAAGCTTTGCAGTATGAAAGAGTGAAATGTATATCTGATCAAATGGAAATGGACTCGGAAACCGCCAGTAAGAGATGGAAGTCGATTGTATTATTTGACATAACGGGTGATCCGATAATGAATTCACTGGCAACTTTCGTTTTCCATACAGGATTTGAAGCTCATTTCGATGATGTGTACAATCAGGATTATTTTCAGATCGATCAGATCATAACGATGGATGAGCGGGACAAGTATCGCTCAAAATCAATGGTCGCTGTCCCTTTGGTAGATCATGAAGACCATGTTCTGGGTATCATTGAACTCACAAACAGCATCGATGAAGAGGGTAATATCGTAGCTTTTTCTGATGAACATACTGAGATATTGCTATCAGTCTCATCGCAAGCTGCTATCACTCTAAGTAATAAACTACTGATCAATAATCTTGAGAAAATGATCTTCGATTTCACTCAGGCAATTGCTTATGCCATTGATATGAAATCAGATAAATCATATCAGCATGTGCAGAAAGTTGCCCTGCTCACAAATATTCTCGCTAAAGAAATTAATCTTGTTGATGATGGGGTATACTCGAAACATAAATTCTCTCAAGATGAACTTGATGAAATCGCCATTTCAGGCTGGCTGCATGATCTTGGTAAAATTGTAACCTCAAATAACCTTCTTAATAAAAATACTAAGCTGCAGTCAAGCTGTGATCGGATTAAATTCGTTCAAACAAAATTTGAATTACTGGAGCAGGTCATATTTAATCAATTAATGCAATTAAAAACTGAAACTGAGAAAACTGAACTGCAACACATCCTGGAGAAATTACCTGAATATATGGATTTGATAATTTCCCTTAACCAGGGATCTGAATATGTTTCTGAAGAGGTGTTAGAAACTCTGGCTGAGATTGCTGCAGTAAAAATTAGCGCTCATGGGAAGGAATACAGACTGCTGGACGAAGATGAACTGGAAAACCTGATGATCCGGCGCGGAACTCTTACGATCAAGGAATATGATGAGATAAAAAAACATGCTGACATTACTTATAAGATACTTTCCAATATCACTTTCCCGACGAAATTTCAAAACGTACCCAAAATTGCCTCATCGCATCATGAAAGACTCAATGGAACTGGTTATCCACTAGGACTTAAAGATGATGATATACCTTTGCAATCACGCATTTTAGCAATAGCAGACGTCTTTGATGCGCTGATGTCAGAAAGATCTTATAAATCATCTTATGATCTTGATAAGTCACTTAAAATTCTTGCCAGTATGGCAAAGAATAATGAAATTGACAAAGATTTAATGGATATTATGCTGGATAAGAAAATTTTTATCACTTTTGCCAGCGAATATGATGTAAAAGATTTCGCAAACATTGATATCGATAAGATCAAGGAAATTTACCGGAGATAAATGAAATGGCCAATGTAAAAATTCTGAGAGATCAGGATCACTTTCTTAACGATATTCAAAATTCTTTGCACAGGCAATTAGCTGAGGAGGAAATACTCTCTCTTCGCAGGGTCCTGGATCGAGTAGTCCGGGTTCCATCACCAAAATTATTAGATTTGAATATTCCTTTCTGGTTGATCAAAAGATTTTATTTTCAGATCTATCTGGGTGAAGACAAACGTACAAAAACCCGCAATGATCGCAGCAAATTTGAAAGAACAAAACTGAAGGAATATAAAGAAAGAAATGCTGATTACTATTTTGCATCCCTGCCTGAAGATATTCAAAAAGGCTTTCAATATGAAGAGAAAAGGGTAATTCAGGCAGTATTTATACGGGCAATATCTATTCCATCAAGGAAAATTCTGGAAACAAATATAAATTTCAAGATAAAAAACAGATATTATCTTAGTATCTATCTGGGACTGGATAGAAGAAGAGGTAAAAGAAAAAACGCCAGTCATGCTCTTAATACTCTAAGTTTTATGAGCTCTATGCTGATTTATCTGCTAGTGATAATATTTGTTGCCTTTTTTGCCAAAACTGTGTTAAATTATGATTTAGTTCAGGGTGGTCATGGTATTGACTGGTTAATTGATAAACTTGGTTTAAATAAATAAGGGAGAAGTGGAATGCCATTTAAAAACAAACTCAAAGACGTTGATTATTTCATGGATCAGATGGGTCATGGAATAAAAAACAGCTTCACTGAAGAGCAGGAAAAATTCATTCGCCTGATACTGGCTAAAGCCATCAGAATTCCATCAAAGAAGCTTATTGATCTTAATGTGCCATTCTGGTTTGTCAAAAAGTACTATATGCAGCTATATGTTGGTGAAGACAAAAGAAGAAATTCCAGGAAACAAAAATCAGTGAATGCAACTTCAGAAAATATCATTGAAAGAGATTTCAGTTATTTCTATAGTCTTATTCCTTCTGAGGTTGCCAAAACTCTTAATTTTGAGCAGAAACGATCTGTCCAGGACATTCTTAAACGGTGTATTATTGTTCCTACTAAAAAGATTTATGAATCCAATAATTCTTACAAGATATTCAAGAAGTATTATTATATCTCTTTCTTTTGGGGATATGACAAAAGAAAGTCACAACGTGCTGCTGGTACTGATTCATCAATGAAAGGCTTGAATTTATCTGTACGTGGATTTGTTTACTTCATAGAATTAGCTTTGGCAGTCGGGGTCATCTATGCTCTGATCAGAATTGTGGGCTCTATGTTTAATTTCAATCCCGCTGATGCCATTGAAAAAGGAATGCTGGATGATGTAATTAATGAAAAGGTGCAAGACAGGATCGATCAAGGTTATTCATTACCAGAAATTATGAACATAATCAATTATTACTGGTGGACTTACTTAAAGCCATTCATCTAATAATCTCTGATTGTTCATAGTTAGTGTCTTTCTTAGTAGTGATCGTTAGATTGCCTCGATAATTCCCTTATCTAAACCAAGCATATAATAAGGGAGAGCAGTTAAACTCTCCCCTGTTTATTCTATTATCTATTTGTGT
Source organism: Candidatus Stygibacter australis (assembly GCA_030765845.1). Classification (NCBI taxonomy): domain Bacteria; kingdom Pseudomonadati; phylum Candidatus Cloacimonadota; class Cloacimonadia (SeqCode); order Cloacimonadales (SeqCode); genus Candidatus Stygibacter; species Candidatus Stygibacter australis. Next base: position 26,835 of record JAVCDJ010000010.1, on the reverse strand, counting down.
TCACTGCCACATAATGGTATTGACCATTTAATGATTTCACTCTGAAGAGCAACTGATCTTTACCATCTTCTTTCACTTTTTCATAGATCTCATTGAAATTTTCCACATCTTCCACAGTTTCAAAATTTATCTCCAGGATCACATCTCCAACTCTTAATTCACTATCTTCAGCAGGAGAATCCTTTTCAATTGCACTAATGAACACTCCGCTGCTTTCATCAATTTTATATTGTTTGGCAGCATCACTATTTACGCTTTCTACCTTAAGTCCTAACCAATCAGCATTAGGCGTTGAAATATTACTCTCAGCCAAGTCAGCGGGTCTTTTCATCAGAGTTACGTACATGGTTTTGTGCTTTTGCTTGCGAACGATCTCCACAGGTAGTTTTATACCAATCTCGCTTTCAGCCACTATTATTCGGAAATGAGCAACATCCGCAATCTCCCTGTTATCAAACTTGATGATCACATCACCCTGTTCCAGTTTACCATCTGATGCCGGTGTATCATCTTCCACTTTAGCGATCAGTACACCAGACACATCTTCCAGATCAAGGCTCTTTCTAAGGTCAGAAGTAATCTCCTGAGGCAAAATTCCCAGGTAAGCTCGAACCACCTCACCATGCTGCATCAAGTCATTTGCTACCTTTCTGACCATATCCACTGGAATGGCAAAACCGATACCAACATTACCCTGATTAGGAGTACTGATAGCTGCATTCACTCCGATAACATCACCATCAATATTAACCAATGGTCCTCCACTATTTCCGCGATTTATTGCAGCATCAGTTTGAATATAATTCTGATACAAGGGTCCACCATCACTTCCGAAATTAAAGTTGGATCGTCCCAAAGCTGAGATAACTCCCACTGTGACGGTTCGATTTAATTCTTCTCCAAAAGGGTTTCCAATTGCTATTGCCCATTGTCCAACTTCCAGATTAGCAGATTCTCCCAAAGGAGCAATGGTCACCCATTCATCGCTTTCTATTTCTATCTTGATCACAGCAAGGTCACTATCACTGTCCAATCCCACGATCTCACCAGGATATTCCTCTTTATCTTCCAGTGAAACAGTAATCTCAGCCCCTTCTTCATTACCTTTTTCTACAACATGATTATTGGTTATTATATAAACAGTATTACCTTCTCGCTTGAAAATAAATCCTGTGCCCATTGCCCGTGCCTTACGACTTGGTGACTGTCTTTGAGGTTGAGGAAAAAAGAATTTAAAAAATTCATCCTGATTAGGAAATCCATTAATAGTCATTCCAGGAGTCTCATATTCCACCTGAATATTCACAACTGATCCCCTGATATTTTTCACCACATCAACAAAGGGATTTCTGCTGTCCCCAAAAACTGCCACTGCCATTACCAGCAGCATGATAACTGTCATAGTTCTTAGTATTACTATTCTTTTCATAAAACCTCCAATATTAAGAATCGATCACAATCATCAATATTCTCCTAATTTATTTATCGATATTTAAACGTCACTTTCAGTTTGAGTTACAGTTTTTTTATATCTTACCTACCGGTGCAATATAGATAACCATCTCATTTTCACCATCTATCTGCAGCAATTGATCTGCTGCTGACTGGTTATAGGCAGCAATTGCACAGGTACCACAACCCACTGCATCACAGGCAAGATAAAGATTCTGGCAAACGTGACCTGCATCGAGTAAAATTAGCTTTGTTGACGCAATAGCATATCTCCATTCCATTCGATAAGGTATAGCACTCCAGTAAAACACCACATTCGCACCAGTACTCCAGGATTGCCCTTTCACCGATTCTGTGATCGACTGGTTCATGTCTTCCGGTTTATAGATGAAAATCAGTGCATGCTCCTCCGGTAAATAACGGTAAATCCCTTGATCCAGATTTTCTACATTTAGTATAGCCAGATATGTTTCCAAAGCATGCCTGGAACCAGCAGAAGGAACAAATCTCTTGGATGTAGCTTCATTGATCTTAAGCCTGATTGCCTGAGTGCTCCATAATAAATAAGATAATTCTTGCAGTTTTAATTCTTTACTACTAAATTTTCTGCAACTTTTACGATTGAGTGTTGCTTTGCTGAAATCTGTTGTTATCTTCCAGTCCCAATTCTCTGGTTTTGGCAAAGCGATTATTTCAATATTTTCTGGAAATGGTTTAGTTACTGGAGGTGATTTCACTCCCTTGCTCTGGTCTGTTTCAGCAAAATTATAACTCGTCCATTCATTAGCATTTAGCTCTTTTCGGTCATTCTCCATCTTATCTCCTTTTGTAATTATAAAAAAGGGGCAGCGATCCCCTCTCAGGAATTGCTGCCCATTATATTAGTTATTAAAACTTAAATTTTATCCCAAAATCTGCCCCATATCCCTTGGCAGCATTGAAAAGGCCATTATAATAAGTTCCACCTAACATCAATTCAATTGACTCAGAGTCTACTCCGAACTTGAAACTATAGCTGTCAATATCACCATTACCGTAGGTAAGTTTAATGGGTAGCCAATCTAATGGTCTATAGGTAGTTCCCAGAAAAAGTCCATCAAGTAAATAATCGCATGACTGATATTTCGCCATCACATCAAAACCTCTTCCTACATAATATTCCACACCAAAGGTTATTGAAGCATCAAGCTTAACTTCCCGATCCCCATCATAATCTTCACCTTCCACAGTCTCACTTTCATCTATCGCTTCGTGATCTTCATCAATAAAATTCAAATAGTCAAGGTGGTAATTATAATAATCTGAATATACCAGATCGCTGTATGTAAGCTTTGTTCCCAGATCATCTACATTAAAATACATCCAGCCATTAGGCAGCTTCATTTTGAGCCCGAGACCGAAACCGGTAGAATAATTACCCGTTATTGATGAAGGGTCAATATCAGAGTGTAAGATACTCACATGGCTTTCTACATATAGACTATCCTGATTGGAAATGAGTTCCTGCTCACTTTCCATTACTTCTGCATATCCAGCCGAATTATTTACATTCACACGTGCACCAAGATATATATCAGCCTCACGAAGATAATTCAGCACACTTTCAAGCCTGAGTACAAAACTCCCTGATTCCTTATTTGATATCCTTGCAGGTGGTATAAGAGATAAATTCACACTTTTGGGATATGCCCAGTCAAAACTGAATTTAATGAATTGATAGAAATAAGTATCGCTCATAGCACTTGTGTTATATTGATCCTCATCATTGCCATTGAATAAAATCTGCATAAACTCTTTATCAATATCTCCCATATAACCACGAATATTTGATGTCATGGTTAATTCCCAGTTCTTGAATCCGAACGCTAAAAGATCAATAGTGGCATATCCAGAAAAATTGAGATTAGAAGATGAAAGCAGATCCTTTTCTGACTGAGTAAGCACATGACCTTCTTCAAACATGGCGAGATCACTTACAGTTAAATGATTATTGGAGAAACCTCCATTCATAAAAAATCCGGGAAGAATTATATCACCACTCTCACGATCTGCTATATCAGCAGGATTTTCTGCAAAATCACGGAAAAATCCCTGTAAACTAACTGCAAGTACTATTGCTATAAATAAAATAATTAACCGTCTCATCTTATTCCTCCCCATTATCTATCAGGTCCTGCGATATCCTGATGATTATTTCTGCCATGCCCACTAATTGAATTTCTCCCGCCAAAGCATGCTCTCCATCACTAACAAGATTTATTCGGGAAGCTACATAAGTGAGATCTTTCAAGAAATAACTCAAGTCTTTCTGATTAAGGTCTATCATTAGTTCCTTTGTTTCACCTTCTAAAGTCGTTTCTAATCCAGGCATTACAATCAAATCTACGATACTGGTATCGGGATTTTCATAGTGATAAATCTCATTCATTATATTATTTTCACTATCCGATAGCAATACTTCTGCACCCACTTGCATACCGGTTGTATTAATGTAGGTCAATTTCAGACTGGCACTCTGAAAAGCATCAAATTCTTCCTGCTTAAGTTCTACATCTTCTTCAGAGATCACTATTTCTCCATCCTGACGTGGGATCACCCAGGCATCAGTAGCAAGAGATAAAGTTGATTCCAGAATGATATTTGATGTGAGCAAATCTCCCTGATGATATATTAATTCTGAAACTCCATCACCTGCTGTTACCTGAACTTCAAATTCAATCAGCACAGGTAATAAGGACAACAATTCATTAATATTATAAACATCACTATTAAATTCTATGCTGAAAGATGTTGATGCAGGTATTTCGATCTGGGGTATTTCACCACTTTCGATATTTATCAATTGCACCATTTCATTTTCCGTATTAAAAGCTCTGACATCTATCACAAGATCTCCCGGTATTTGCGAATTACCTGTGCTTAGATCTATTCTGATCTCACTGTCACCTACGAAGATAAACTGCCCCCCCTCTTGCACTTCTGGATAATCCACATCAAGGGTAATTTCATCACTGATACTTTCCTGCTCCTGAGGTTCGATAATTCCTCGTACATACTCAAACTCCAGTTCACTAAGTTCTGCTTCTACTAAATAAGAATCGCTTGCATTGATTTGTCGATAATCATCTACATCAGTACTGTCTATATTTGCTACTATAAATATTTCAATATCACTTAGTAATTCGGTTCCATCTCCCAATCTTGCTCCACCTAATTCCAGTATCTCATCAAACATTCCTCCTTCACTGCTGCGGGGTATCTCATAATCTGCCTGATAGTTTTCTTCACTATCGAGAAATAATGCAGGTATATCAACATGTAGATGCAATGCAACATCAATCCCGTTTTCCACATGAATACTCAATTGATAATCAGGATTATCAGCAAGCGTCGCTTCATATATATGATAATCTTCATCCAGTTCAATGCTTACAGTATCCTCTATTGTCTGCTCTGCTATCAGCGCTTCTGCAGCACTAGCTTTCAAATCATCCCAGAAACTAATATTAGTCTCCAGTTGATCTTCCAGAACAATTACTACACTGTTACCATCGGTACCTCGACTACCCCCACTTATTAAAAGCTGCATATCTCGATAGAGTACAATACCTTCAAGGTCAATTGAAGTTGTATAATTCTCTCCTGGGGCCAGATTGCGGTCTTCAAGAATGATGTCATCAATCACATTCTCCCACACACCACCATCATTTTCATGTACCAGACTCAATGTCAAATATTCTCCCACCTGATAATTTCCTAAACCTATGATCATATTATTAATAATTTCCAAATCAAATCCACCTGACATTATCTCTACCCACTGAATCTCATTTACTGGTTCAAGTTCGATGCTGATATCTTCAAAACTAAATGATACTATTTCAGGAACTTCCACTCCTTGACCCGGTATATCCAGATTGGCTGCTGAAGCAAATTCTCCAAATGTTATCCCACCTTGAATGGGATCTACATCAGATATCGCAATATCTCCAATTTCGGCAGTATCGCTTTCAAAAACAGGTTCTGTTTGTCCGATATCAATTTCCTGTTCATTTAAATTTTCCTGGTAAATACCTAATACTGTGTCTCCCACAGCATTCTCTGTTAACACGATTGAGCTGTCTTCTTCTGCAAGTTCCAGTAGATCATAGCTGTCATTTAAAACATAAAAACTTAATTTTGTATCCCAGGTCGGCAAACCGGGATTTTGGGGCAGGGAGCATCCTAAAAACATTAGTAATACCACAATTACAATAAAAATCCATTTTTTCATACTATCTCCTTAATGCATTTAATGTCATCATTAGAACAAGATTATCGAAAATAGCAGCTTATGTCAATTCTTTCCTTATTCTATTCAGAGATGTGAAATCAATCATAATATTATTAGCGGTACTTTTACAATTTGAACACTGTAAATTCGAAGTGCAGCTCTCCCATTTTAAATTGTGTATAATATCCCGGCATTACTGACTCCTGAAATTACTATTTCAAATCATCACTATTTGTTATAACATTTCACCTGACTAAATTAGTTTTTCCTAATTTGTACAGGATTTTTGTTCTAATATTATACTATTGTTATTTTTTTTAGCTATATCGCTTATATCATATTTATTTAGGATATTTTAATGCCCCTAATTATATACCAAGTGGAACAACAAAGCACATACTGACATTTTTTTGTTATATTGTGCTTTGTTGTTCCACCTGTTTCACACTTTGAAACATCTTTTTAATCTCAGATAATGCAAATATAATCTTAGATGATCAACCTTTCAATGGTAATTGATGAGTAAAATTTTCTTTCTGTTGATCTGAAGGTTCTGGAGATGCTGGATTCAGGAACTGGCAATCATTTTCGTGAGAAAATTCTCAATGATGCTAATTATGTAAAAATATCAGGGGAAATTATTTCATAAGAGAAAAAGAAAAGAAAAATTCGTTTTGACTTATCAGTAATTGGATTATATTATTTTTGATTGTAGGTATGGGAACTTACTCGAAATTACTCGATGCCTAATATCATTGATGAATATTTAATTTAATTATTAGTAGTAGTTTAGAGAGAAAGTAAAAGTAAATTTATTATTAATTTTGTAAGGAGATAATATTCATAAAATGAGATATTTCAGGCAAGGGAGCAAAACGAAATTGCTATATTATGTAGGAAAAAAGGAATATTTCTTTGATGATAGAGAAAAAATTATTGACAACATAAAGCTGTAAATACAAAAATAGAAGGGAATGGGAGCGAAGTGTGAGGTTAATATTACAAGATATAGAAAAAAAACTAAACCTTATGGAGGTATAATGAAACGGAAAATCTTTTTGATTTTGTTTATTGCTCTAACTGTTGCTATATTGCAGGCTGATCTTGCCAGTGCGGGATTTGTGATGAGCGATATAGACCAGATGGGGCTTGCCCCGTTTGACTTTCAAGTAAATAGTAGTGACCTGTTAGCAGAAGATCAGGCAATATCATTTCAATTTCATTTGAATTATGATGCAGACCTGTTCGTGTATAATGGTTATACTACTGGAGCAGATTTACCAGGCATGCTGGTAGTTAACGATCTTAATCCTGGACTGATCAATGTAGTTTGGGCAAGTGCTGCTGCACTTACTGGGATCAATGAATTAATGTCCATCAATTTAGAACCGGTTGAACCATGTGAGACCGCAATCACACTAACCGAAGCACGCTACAACAATACTGATATCACTAATTTCACTGGTGGCATGATCTCAATAGTTCCTTTTCCAGTACTTGGATTAACTATTGAAGATGTAGAACATCAGGGCCTCAGTGCTTTTGACGTGACAGTACAATCCATTGATATCTTACTAGATGATGGCATACTCAGTTATCAGTTCAGCTATTATTACGATCCTGAGATAGTGGAATATGTAGATTCCGCTTTGGATCCAGATTTAAATGGACAATTAGTGGTAAATGCAGAAGAGTCAGGTATGCTCAACGTGGCTTATGCAGGAGCTGACCCGATTTCAGGGATCAATGATCTTTTGATAATCACTTTCCAAGCTGTTGGTTATGGATATGACGAGCAATATATCTCCGATGTCTATATGAATAATTATGAGGTAAGTGACGATATCAGCGGTTTGATAACCGTTTATCCAGCCTGGGAAGAAATAACCGTTAGTGTCACTGGTGCTGATGTATTTATTGGTGATCAGTTTATGAGTGCTGTTCAGACATCACTTGTAATGCCTGAAAATGGCTTAGTAGCTTTTCAGTTTATTCTTACTTATGATGCAGAATTGCTGGAATATGCTGGATTGAATGAACAAAACCGTTTTATAGATGATCTGGTAATAAATGACACAGTGCCTGGAGTACTTCAAGTTGCTTATGCAAATAGTGATGTAGTTTATGGTGAAGGGTCTCTTGTAGAATTCCTGTTTAATGCCATTGATGATGGTACAACAGAACTGACTTTATCAGAAGTTGTTTATAATAATGAATATATCACCAACCTGGTTCAAGGAGAGGTAATTATAACCAATCCTAATAATGCACCCATAGCATCTGCTGGAGTGGATTTTGAAATTCTGGAAGGTGAAGCAGGAATGCTTGATGGCAGCGGAAGTTATGATCCTAATGATGATGACATCACTTATTTATGGACTGGTGATCTTGTCCTCGATGATGAAACCGCTATAAATCCAACTTTTACTGCTCCAGAAGTTGAAGAGAATACTTATATATTTATGACTTTAACTGTTGATGATGGTGAATTTATCGCTACTGATGAAGTATTAGTAACCATAATCAATGTTCCCAATCCTGCTGACGCAGTTATATCTATGGATGATCAGGATGTTACACTAGATCAGGAATTTCCTATCAATGTTTACACAACACCTCTTGATGCAGATTTTGGTGTAATTTCATATCAGTATATTGTTAATTATGATCCGGCAATTCTTACATATACAGGTTCCAGTATTGGAACTGGAATGCCGGATGGAATGCTGGTTGTAAATGATACAGAACCAGGTGTTCTGCAGGTTGCATTCAGCACTGCAGATGCTATTACTAATCCTGATTATCTTACTCAGTTTACATTTGTAGGCACAGTATTAGACCAATCAGAAATTAACATAAGTGATTTTTATTATAATAATACTGCCGTGCAAAATGTACTACCAGCAATGATCACTGTGCATGTACCATATTATTACACCGGAGTTTATATAGAAAATGAAGAAGTCGGCTTAAATATGGAATTCACCAGCGATCTTATGACTGAAGAGCTGATGGCAGACTGGGAGATAATATCATATCAGTTTGATCTATATTATGATCCTGCAATGCTTGAATTTTCCGGATATCAATTAGGTGATGTACCCACTGGTGGCAATCTACTGGCTTATGAAATAACTCCAGGACATGTTTCTGTCGCTTTTGCTGATTTTAATGCTTTAATCGGAGCGGGAAGTATCGCTGGATTTAATTTTATTCCACAGCAATTAGGCAGCACTGATATAATTATAGAGAATTTCAAATATAATGCCGCTTACCTGCCTAATGTAGAAGGTGGTACTATTAATATAATTATTCCTTATTCCAATGCAGTGATCAGCGCACCAGAACTTACTGTCGGCGGTGGTGAGACATTCACCGTAGGGATATCAACCACAGACATTAATCCAGCCTGGGGTGTTATCAGCTTCCAGTTTGACCTGGGATTTGATGCAGATCTTCTGGATTTTGTAGGATACAATTATGGCTCCATAATCAATGCAGGAAATCTGTTAGCTTATGAGAATGCAGACGGAAACGTGGCAGTGGCATTTGCTAATTTTGATCCAATTGGTGGAGAAGGTACATTGATAGAGCTGGAATTTACAGCAGCAATGGAACTTGACCAATCAGTACTTGATATAGGAAACTTTAAATATAATTCACTGTTTCTTGATGATGCCAATATTTATGATGGTATGGTAACCATCGTGGAACCATATGCTGACGCAGTAATCACATGTCAGGACGCAGAGACTCGTGAGGGACTTAATTTTACTGTTGGTATCAGCACTACAGAACTGCAGGAAAACTGGGGTTTGATCAGTTTTCAGTTCAATCTAGGATTTGATCCGGAATATGTGGAGTATGTAGGTTATGAAGCTGGTAATGTGATAACATCAGGTAACCTTCTGGCTTTTGAAAATGCTGCCGGAAATATTACTGTAGCATTTGCAGATTATATGTCCTTGAGTGGAGTAGGGGATTTAATAGTATTGGAATTTACGGCATTACTTGCAGGAGACACGACTCTTGATCTTAATGAATTTAAATATAATGCATTTTATCTTGATAATCTGGTTGATGGATCTGTGTTTATCGATGTGGGTAATTATCCTCCAGTAGCAGTTGCAGGACCTGACCAGATAGTAGACGAGGGTGAAGTAGTCATGTTGAATGGTACTGCATCATATGATCCAGACGACTATTTGAGAGTACCACAATGGGATCTTAATCCTCCAGATTATGAATATAACGGATTTATCTGGGGTATGGTGACTATCAATGGAATTCCTGCTGAAGATCTTAATGATATGATCGGTGTATTTGTAGGTGATGAATGTCGTGGTATCGCTCAACAGAGTGATGACAGTGTTCAAGATTACACTGTTCCCTTTGGTTACTATGCCTTTATGCCTCAGGTATATAGTAATGTAACCGATGGAGAGGTCATGACATTTAAATTTTATGATGCCAGTGCAGATATGATCTATGATGTAGAAGGTGAATTGCCATTTACTGCTGATATGGTAGTTGGCGGTGGCATGGATCCTTATGTATTTGTAGTAACAGCAGAGCCAACTTATGACCTTACATTTAACTGGTTAGCTCCTGATGGTATAATCCTTGATGATCCTGCTTCTCCCACACCCAGCTTTACTGCACCATGGTTAGATGCTGATACGGATCTCGTGTTTGGACTGGAAGTTTCTGATGGACAAGCCTGGTCTGAAATTGATGAAGTTGTTGTAACAGTGATTGATCACCCTATTGATGAAATAGTGGTTAGTGCACCTGAATTTACTCTGGATGAAGACGTACAATTTGATGTGCCAATCACTACTACGATGATACAGCCTGATATGGATGTTATCTCTTATCAGTTCAATCTGTATTATGATCCAGTTGTGATCCAGTATGATGGGTTTACAGCAGGCGCATTATCACCTAATATGCTGGTAGTATATAATGTTGAACCGGGTATGATCAATGTTGCTTATGCAGATAATAATCCCATCACTGGAGAAGGTGAACTTCTTTCATTCCAGTTCACAACTCTGGATGGAGGGGTTAGCCCTCTTGATATTGCAAACTTTAAATACAATAATGTATTTGTAAATATGGTGGATGGTTCTGTGGAAGTAATTGACGTCAATGATCCACCAGTATTTGATCTGCCACCAATGATCAGCTTCAATGAAGATGAAGTGCTGGTAGAAGATTTCAGTCAGTATATCATTGATCCTGATAATGATGAGCATACTATTATTTTCTCTGGTAATAGCATGATAAATATCTCAGTAATGGGTTATGATGTAACAATGAGTGCTCCGGCAGACTGGTTTGGCTCAGAAACAGTTACCTTTATAGTAACTGATAATGCAGGTGCAGTTGCATTCGATACAACCGTAATCAATGTAGTATCAGTAAATGATCCACCAGTTCTGGATGTACCTCCAGTAATGTATTTCGATGAAGATGGCGAGATGATATTTGACATTGGGATGTACTCCAGTGACGTGGAAAATGACCCACTTCTACTTTATGTAACGGGTATGGTAAACCTTGAAGTTGTTATCGACGGACTGGTTGCAACAATAACTGGAACCGATAACTGGAATGGTGAGGAACTCCTAACCTTTACTGTAGATGATCAGCAGGGAAGAGCAACAGCAAGTGATGATTGTAATTTTGTAGTAGAACCAGTAAATGATCCACCAATAGCAGATGCAGGAGATGATTTTGAAATTCTGGAAGGTGAACCAGGAATGCTCGATGGCAGCGGAAGTTATGATCCTGATGATGAGATCACCTATTTATGGACTGGTGACCTTGTCCTTGATGATGAAACCGTTATAAATCCAACTTTTACTGCTCCAGAAGTTGAAGAGAATACTGATATAGTAATGACTTTAACTGTTGATGATGGTGAATTTATCGCCACTGATGAAGTATTAGTAACCATAATCAATGTTCCCAATCCTGCTGACGCAGTTATATTTATGGATGATCAGGATGTCATATTGGATGAGGAATTTCCTGTTAATGTTTACACAACACCTCTTAATGCAGATTTTGGTGTAATATCATATCAATATATTGTTAATTATGATCCGGCAATTCTTACCTATACAGGCTCCAGCAATGGAACAGGAATGCCTGAAGGAATGCTGGTTGTAAATGATACTGAGCCAGGTGTTCTGCAGGTAGCATTCAGCACCGCAGACGCTATTACTAATCCTGACTATCTTACTCAGTTTACATTCGTAGGCACCGTATTAGATCAGTCAGAAATTAACATTAGTGATTTTTATTATAATAATACTGCCGTGCAAAATTTACTACCAGCAACAATCACAGTGCATGTACCATATTATTACACTGGAGTTTATATAGAAAATGAAGAAGCCGGCTTAGATATGGAATTCACCTGCGATCTTATGACTGAAGAGCTGATGGCAGACTGGGAGATAATATCATATCAGTTTGATCTATATTATGATCCTGCAATGCTTGAATTTTCCGGATACCAATTAGGTGATGTACCCACTGGTGGCAATCTACTGGCTTATGAGATTACTCCAGGACATGTTTCTGTCGCTTTTGCTGATTTTAATGCTTTGGTCGGAGCGGGAAGTATCGCTGGATTTAATTTTATTCCTCAGCAATTAGGCAGCACTGATATAACTATAGAGAATTTCAAATATAATGCCACATACCTGCCAAATGTAGAAGGTGGCACAATTGATATTATCATTCCTTTTTCCAATGCAGTGATCAGTGCACCGGAACTTACTGTCGGCGGTGGTGAGACATTCACCGTAGGTATATCAACTTCAGATATAAATGAAGGTTGGAATGTTATCAGCTTCCAGTTTGATCTGGGATTTGATCCTGAGCTTCTTGATTATGTAGGATACAGTAATGGTTCCATAATCAATTCTGGTAATCTGCTGGCATATGAAAATGCTGATGGAAATGTATCTGTAGCATTTGCAGATTTTGCTCCAATCAGTGGAGAAGGAACTCTGATAGAGCTGGAATTTACAGCAGCAATGGAACTTGACCAATCAGTACTTGATATAGAAAACTTTGAATATAATTCACTGTATCTTGATGATGCCAATATTTATGATGGTATGGTAACTATCGTGGAACCATATGCTGACGCAGTAATCACATGTCAGGACGCAGAGACTCGTGAGGGACTTAATTTTACAGTGGGTATCAGCACTACAGAACTGCAGGAAAACTGGGGTGTGATCAGTTTTCAGTTCAATGTAGGCTTTGATCCGGAATATGTAGAATTTGTAGGCTATGAAGCTGGTAATGTAATAACATCAGGTAACCTTCTGGCTTTTGAAAATGTTGCTGGAAATATCACTGTAGCATTTGCAGATTATATGTCCTTGAGTGGAGTAGGGGATTTAATAGTAATGGAATTTACGGCATTACTTGCAGGAGATACGACTCTTGATCTTAATGAATTTAAATATAATGCACTTTATCTTGATAATCTGGTTGATGGATCAGTGTTTATCGATGTGGGTAATTATCCTCCAGTAGCAGTTGCAGGACCTGACCAGATAGTAGACGAGGGTGAAGTAGTCATGTTGAATGGTACTGCATCATATGATCCAGACGACTATTTGAGAGTACCACAATGGGATCTTAATCCTCCAGATTATGAATATAACGGATTTATCTGGGGTATGGTGACTATCAATGGAATTCCTGCTGAAGATCTTAATGATATGATCGGTGTATTTGTAGGTGATGAATGTCGTGGTATCGCTCAACAGAGTGATGACAGTGTTCAAGATTACACTGTTCCCTTTGGTTACTATGCCTTTATGCCTCAGGTATATAGTAATGTAACCGATGGAGAGGTCATGACATTTAAATTTTATGATGCCAGTGCAGATATGATCTATGATGTAGAAGGTGAATTGCCATTTACTGCTGATATGGTAGTTGGCGGTGGCATGGATCCTTATGTATTTGTAGTTACGGCAGAGCCAACTTATGACCTTACATTTAACTGGTTAGCTCCTAATGGCATAATTCTTGATGATCCTGCTTCTCCCACACCCAGCTTTACTGCACCATGGTTAGATGCTGATACGGATCTCGTGTTTGGACTGGAAGTGTCTGATGGACAAGCCTGGTCTGAAATTGATGAAGTTGTTGTAACAGTGATCGATCACCCTATTGATGAAATAGTGGTTAGTGCACCTGAACTTACTCTGAATGAAGACGAGCCATTTGATGTGCCAATCTCTACTACGATGATACAGCCTGATATGAATATAATCTCTTATCAGTTCAATCTGTATTATGATCCAGCTGTGATCCAGTATGATGGATTTACAGCAGGTGCATTATCACCTAATATGCTGGTAGTTTATAATGTTGAACCCGGATTGATCAATATTGCTTATGCAGATAATACTCCCATCACTGGAGAAGGTGAACTTCTTTCATTCCAGTTCACAGCTCTGGAGGGAGGGGTTAGTCCTCTTGATATTGCAAACTTTAAATACAATAATGTATTTATAAATGTAGTGGATGGTTCAGTAGAAGTAATTGGCGTTAATGATCCACCAATATTTGATTTGCCTCCAATGTTCAGCTTCAATGAAGATGAAGTGCTGGTAGAAGATTTCAGTCAATACATCATTGACCCCGATAATAATACGCATACAATAATATTTACTGGTAATAATCAGATAGATATCTCAATTAATGGCTATGAAGTAACAATGAGTGCTCCCGAAAACTGGTTTGGCTCAGAACCTGTTACTTTTATAGTTGATGACAATTCAAGCAGAGCAGTTGCCGTTGATGCAACTATTATCAATGTGATTCCTGTGAATGATCCACCAGTTCTGGATGTACCTCCAATAATGTATTTCGATGAAGATGGCGAAATGATCTTTGATATAGGGATGTACTCCAGTGACGTAGAAAACGATGAACTTTTACTCTATGTATCTGGAATGGTAAATCTTGAAGTTGCTATCGACGGACTGGTTGCAACAATAACTGGAACCGATAACTGGAATGGTGAGGAAACCCTGACCTTTACAGTAGATGATCAGCAGGGAAGAGCTACTGCTACTGATAACTGTAGTTTTGTAGTAAATCCAATGAATGATCCGCCAACTCTTGATTTACCTGAATATTGGGCATTTAATGAAGATGAAAGTCTTTTATTCGATGTTTCGCTTTATGCTGAAGATATAGATTATGACCAGTTAAGTATTGTCAGCGTTGAATATGAAGAAGTAAATCTATATAACAGCTTCAGTAACATGGAGATAGATTTCAGTTCAGCAGAAAACTGGAATGGTTCCACTGATGTAACAGTTACCATAACAGATACCGCAGATCGTTATATAGCTTCAGATGTTATGACAGTAGAAGTGCTGGCAGTGAATGACACCCCAGAAATCGACTTGCCGGTCAGCATCAATTTTGATGAAGACACTGTGGAAGAATTGGATTTTTCACAATATCTTTATGATGTTGATATGGACGAATTGCTTTTAACAGTTGCAGAGGGTGTAAACGTCCATGCTGATATCGTAGATCACATGGTAACTTTTACTGCTGATGAAAACTGGAATGGAGCAGAAGACTTAGAATTCACTGTTAATGATCAGCAAGGCAGAGCAATTGCCACAGATATCCTGAACGTGATTGTGAACCCGGTAAATGATGCTCCATATCTTGATCTGCCAATATTTATTTCCTTTAATGAAGATGAGGAATTAAGCTTTGATATAAGTTCTTATGCAACGGATGTTGACTTAGATGCCCTGAATATAGTCAACGTGGACTATGATCAGGAAAATTTGTATAACAGCTTTACTGGATTGATAATCGATTTCAGTGCAGCAGAAAACTGGAATGGTCTCACAGAAGTTACAATTACTATAACTGATAACGTAGGTCGCGATATCGCATCTGATGTGATGGATGTTATAGTACATCCGGTTAATGATCCTCCAGAATTTATTAATCTTCCTGACAGCTTAAGTTTTAATGAGGATGAAATCCTTGAAGTTAATTTTTCACAATATCTTTATGATGTTGATATGGACCCATTGAACCTGACAGTTTCTGGAGGCATACATGTCGATACTGCACAAATGGGAGACTTTTTAATCTTTGCAGCAGATGAAAACTGGTTTGGTGAAGAAGAACTGGTATTCACGATTGATGATCAGCAGGGAAGAGCAACTGCCATGGATACTATCAATATAATTGTTTATCCAGTAAATGATCCACCTGAGATCACAGAATTTCTGCCAATAGAGACTGAATTTAGCATTGCTGATACATCTTTAGTTACCTTCAGCATATCAACACTAGACATTGAAGAAGATAGTGAGATCTCCTGGTATCTTAATGACCTGTTACTTCCTGGAATCAATACTGCGGAATTCGCTATCACTTTTGATCGTAATGGAAACTACATTGTTAAGGCGCAAGTAACTGATGCAGATTATATGGCTGAAACAATCTGGAATGTCCTTGTATGGATGGGACCTGACTGGGTACCTGTAGTATATCCTTCAAGCACAATTGTATATTCGCGTGTAACCATTGATGGTTTGCCAGTTAGTGAGCTTGATATGGTAGGTGCTTTTGTGGATGGTGAGATACGTGGATGGGTCAATCCTGTATATTCAGTTGAAGATGAAGCCACTTATGCCACAATTACAGTTAATGGTGTCGAGATCGAAGAGATTGATTTCAGTCTTTATGATTATTCTGCAAACCTGTACTACAGTTTATATGAAACCTATACAACTGATCCTGGTGGAGAGATTGGTACTCCTCCGGACTTTATAAATTTAGCATTTGGTAGTGGTTATGGACCAAACTGGACGCCAGTAATCTACACAAACAGCACCATTGTTTATGGTATTGTTCAGATAGAAGGATTACCAGCCGAAGAAGGAGACAGAGTAGGTACATTTGTGGGACCAGAATGTCGTGCTGTATCTGATGTGGTTATTCTTGGAGATAGTACTGCCATTGTAACGCTTATAGTGCAGGGTGAAACTGCTGAGATAGCTCATTTCAAAATTTGGGATTCAAGCGAAAATGCTATCCTCTCTGTTCCATTGACGATTACTACTAGTCCTGGTGGGGAAATTGGTTATCCACCAGATCAGATTATTATTAATGCTTCTGAAAGTGCAAACATCACTCAGTTAATCAATCTTCAAACTGGCTGGAACTTGCTCTCACTTAACATATATCCTTCCAGTTACCTGATTGCTGATATTTTTGGAGAACTGATTGAAAACGAAGAACTTATCAAAGTCAAAAACATATTCTATAGTTATGACCCAGATCTGTTACCGGTTTACAATACTTTGACTGAAATAGATGATGGTGCAGCTTATTATGTAAAAGTTACTAATAATACCGCTCTTTCTTTAGAAGGATTACCAGTAAATGTAGCGGATACTCAAATTGCCTTGAGTGCTGGCTGGAACTTGACCGGTTACCTGCCGCAGGTTTCTCAGGATCTAGAAGATGCATTGTTCACTATCATTGATCAGCTTCTTAAGATCAAAGATTCATTTGGCAGTTACGATCCAAGCCTTCCACCTGAATTTAATACACTCACCACGATGACTCCAGGCTCTGGTTACTGGATTAAAATGTTCTCAGCAGCTACCTTGATCTATCCTGATGGACTTCGTGCATCTCAGCAGCCAATCGCTCCTGTATGCCCGATCTGGGAACCTGTAATATACACAAATAGTACCATTGCTTATGGACATGCATCCCTGGAAGGATTACCTGCAGATGGATTCATTGGAGCATTTGCTGGTGATGAATGCCGGGCAGTCTCTGTAATCGATAATGGAATAATCTCATTGGTTATTAATGGTATAGAGAATGAAGAAATAAGCTTCAAACTGTATCAGGATGAAGTAGTGTATTCCAGCAATCAGATGGTTACTACAGATCCAGGTAATGATGTATCAGATATTGTGATCTATTTTGATCATAATGATGCTCCATTAGTTACCGGACTGGCTAATATCTATCCTAATCCTTTCAATCCTCAAACCACGATCAGTTATGAGATTTCTCAAACTGGAAATGTGAAAGTGGATATCTATAATATCAGAGGACAAAAGATAGAAACACTTGTGAATGAACAGCAGTCTGCTGGAGATTACAAGTTGATCTGGAATGCCACTCATCAGGCAAGTGGAGTATATTTCCTGAGATTCCAGACAACTGGACACTCAGAAACAAGAAAAATGATTCTTATGAAATAGTATGAGGGGGGAAACAAAAGCCGGACAGCTAATGCTGTCCGGCTTTCCCTTTTTATAAGAGCTTAAAATTATATAATAGTATCTTTCAGATATTTGGCATCATCCCTTTCTGGATAATCATTCACATAATGAGCACCCCTGGATTCTTTTCGCATCAAGGCTGAACGAATAATCAAAGATGCCACAATAGCAATATTACGGGTTTCAATCACTTCCTTACTTACTGAATTATGCTGATAAAAATTATTGATCTCTTCATAGATATTTGAAACCCGGGAATAAGCATACTTAAGCAATCTGCGCGAGCGCGTGATGCCCACATAACCTTGCATGATAGTATTTAATATCTGACGATTATGCGAAATAATCACCCATTCATTTTCGTTAAAGGTATTTGAAGCCTGCCAGGGAAGTATCTCAGGAAAACTCTCATCCTCTTTCATACTTTGATGATGGGATGCTCTCCAGGCAATCACTAATGCTTCCAGCAAGGAGTTTGATGCCAGTCGATTAGCACCATGCAACCCCGTGCAGGATACTTCACCTGCAGCAAATAAATTCTTAACAGCAGTTAGTCCATCAATTGTAGTAGTGATCCCACCGCAAAAATAATGGGCTGCTGGAACTACAGGAATAGGTTCACATGTAATATCAACACCTCTACTCAGACACTTTTTACGAATATAGGGGAAATGTGTAAGAAGTTTATCTTTGGGAATTTGAGTGGCATCAAGATATAGAAATTTATCTCCGCTCTTTTTTAATTCAAAATCAATTGCCCGAGAAACGATATCTCTGGGAGCCAGGCATTCCAGTTTATGATACTTCTCCATAAAGGTTTCACCATTAAGCAGTTTAAGTATTCCCCCTTCACCACGCACAGCCTCAGAAATAAGAAACGGATTATTATCAGGATCATAAAATGCAGTCGGATGAAACTGAACAAATTCCATATTTACCATTCTGGCACCGGCAAGATATGCCATGGCATATCCATCTCCAGTAGCAATATCAGGATTAGTATTATATGAATATACCTGTCCCCCACCACCAGTTGCCAGCATTGTTTTTCGTGATCTGTATATCTCAATTTCTCCAGTAATTGTATCCATCACATATGCGCCCCAGCAGGTTATCCGCGGTATAAAGTGCTTTGCCTGGGATATGTGATGCTGCGTAATAAGATCAATTGCCAGGTGGTCTTCATAAATTTCAATATTATCATTATTTTTGCAGGCTGCAATTAATGCCGTCATGATCTCGTGCCCTGTAGAATCTGCTGCATATGCCACCCGTTTTTGAGAATGCCCACCTTCTCGGGTTAATGATAGATTTTCCAACCGTCTATCAAGCCGGTCATTTTCCATAGTGAATTTTGTACCCAGATCAATAAGATACTGTAATCTGTCAGGAGCTTCTTTCACAATCTGCTCAATTACCTCTTCCTTACCAAGTTCTCCACCGGCAATAAAGGTATCTCGTACATGATTTTCAAAAGAATCCTGCCTGTCCACCACAGCAGCAATTCCACCTTGGGCATAGTCTGTATTGCAGTTATGCATCTTCTTCTTTGTAACAATTGCAACCTTACCTTGTCTGGAAGCCTCCAAAGCAAATACTAGTCCGGCTAAACCACTACCAATCACCAGATAATCATAAGTTTTCATATATTATCCTTTTTTATAATTACGCTCATCTTTCATCATTATCAAAGCATCTTCCACAGGATTGCTGTAATATCCCCCTCGAACATGGACTTCTTTGAATCCGAGATTTTCATACAATTGCAAAGCTGCCTTATTGCTTCTGCGAACTTCCAGAAAAAACACTCTGGAGCCATTATCCCGCATTTCATTCAGTATTCTTTTGGTAAACCAGCTACCTAATCCCTGATTTTGATATTCAGGGCAAATTGCCAGATTGTAAATAGAAAATTCATCTAAAACCTGTTGTCCTATCAGATAGCCTATTATCTTTTTGCTCAATTTATCTGATAATTTCCAACAGCTAGAATGATCAAGTGATGAGTAGAATGCTGATTCTTCCCAGGGATTGCTAAAAACATCTTTTTCGATTTTAATTACCTGATCAATATCTTCTGCGATCAATCTGTCGATGGCTATTTCCATTAGTACTTCAACTTCTGACCCGGAAAAATATGGCAATTCCCATTCTCATCCTTCTTAAGATTATTCTCACTAAGAAGATGACTGGCCGATACTCCTAACGAATAGGCTATCCCTGAAATATAATCACCCTTTTTGACAACATACTCTTTGGCTTCTTTCGGTTTGGAATAACCAAATAATTTTAATTTCTGTCCGGGATAAATGATATCTGAATGCAATCCATTAATGCTCTTCAGCTTGCTGATACTCGTTTTGAACTTCAACGCAATTTTATATAAACTGTCACCCTTTTTCACCTCATATTCTGTGAAATATCCATCATTATCTTTCAAAAACTGCTTTTCAATCCTTCGAATTTCATCTTCATCCGCCTCAGCATCCTTTGGCAGGCAAATTGTATATTCTCCAGGAGGTAATACAACATCCAGCACAGCAGAATATTTCTTTCTGCTACGCTGATAGGTTTTTATCCAGGGATTAAGTTCCCATACTCTGCTTACAAAAGTTCCCTGTGCCTGTGCCCAATCATCAATTTCATAATAACCACTCAGTTTCACATGAACTTTCTTGATTTCAGTAAGTATCTCCTGCTGTCGTGTGAATTCTTTATTAAAAATCTCTTTCTCATTTTCAAAGATCAGCTTAAGTGCTACTGCTTTCCAGACATATCTATTAGTTTCATCCACTCCCATGATCAGGTCAAAAAAGTTCTTCCCTCCCTGTTCTCGAATTACTTTCTCCACATTGCCTATCCCGGCATTATAACCACAAAAAGCCAGCAGCCAGTCATCTACTCCCTTTCTTTTCAAATATTTATGATTATTTAGTAAAAAATTTGCCGCCGCTTCTGTTGCTAAAAACACGTCACTTCGCTGGTCTACAAATTCATCTACTCTCATGCCATAACCAGTGGCTGTTCTTTTCATAAACTGCCATATACCCATTGCTCCAACAGGTGATTTTGCCATATAGCTTAATCTACTTTCAGCCACCGCCAGATACTTGGCATCAACAGGGACACCATGTCTGGTTAGCACACTGTCAAAATAAGAAAAATATCTCCCGCTGCGAGGGATGTATTTATAGGCATCTTTAAGTTCTTGATTGTAGATCTTGATAAATTTGTCTTCTATCCTCTCATTTTTTAAATCAAAAGTTACCCCGGCAAATGATATAGTATCAGGAATTATAAATCCCTGCCTGATCGCCACCATCTGATCAGCTTCATTCAGGGCAAATTCCTGTTCAGCGATCACGCTATCCTGAAAGCAAATAATCGCGCTGAGAGAATCAATCTGGTCTTTCTGATATTTAATTACTTCCTGAAGTGAATCACGCTCTGCTACCCAGAAATGATTTGCTTCTTCCGGTGGCTTGATCACTTCATTAAAATCATATTGCCGATGAATAGTACATCCAGTTAATATTATGATAATTATTATTAATAAATACTTCCGCATTAAAAATACCCCATTACTTTTAGTAATATGTATAAAGCTGGTGCCGCAAATAAGAGACTGTCAAATCTGTCTAATATTCCACCGTGATTCTGTAACATAGATGAGCTGTCTTTTATTTCCAGATCCCGCTTTAGCAATGATTCAAAGAGATCTCCATATTGTCCGAACAATCCTCCCGAAAGAGTTAACATCCAGATAAAATTCCCACCAAGCTCTTTATAAAAGAATACTAATACAGCGCTGGCGATCAAAGCAAAGGAAAAACCTCCAATATAACCTTCAATAGATTTATTAGGTGATATCTTGATCACTCCTTTGGTTCTACCCAAAAACATCCCCGTCATATAAGCCATAGTATCAGTTACCCAGATCACCACCAGCAATGAAATCACAATCAATCTTCCATCAAGATTTTCACTGGCTATATTCCGCATATTCATCACAAGTCCTAATGGAACTGCGGTATAAAATATCGAATACCAGGTTACAGCAATTTTCTTAGTTGATTTATCTGCCCGATTACTGAATAAATAGTTGCCACTCGTTACTATCAGACCAATAAATACAGTGCCCACTAAATATTCAAATGGTAATTGAAGAGAAATATACACCAGTAACCCGAAGATTTGCATCGTAATCGGGATTTCAAACCCCTTTTTCGCATAGTTCTCACGCAATTCGTTTAGCATCATCACCAGTATTATCCCCAGAAATGCAAAGGTATAAACTCCACCTAAGTAAAATACCAGTAGCATCACCGGTACAAAAATCAGACTTACAAGTAATCTATTAAAAAATTCCATTACCTCTCCCTTTTGCCAAAATGGCGTTTACGCTCCTGAAAATCAAGGATTGACTGAATAAATTCTGACCTGCTGAAATCTGGCCACAATGTTTCCGTAAACCAGAATTCAGAATAGGTAGATTGCCAGATCAAGTAATTTGAAAGCCTGATCTCTCCACTGGTTCGGATCACCAGATCGGGATCCGGCATTCCTGCAGTATACAAATGATCTGATATTATCTGTTCATTGATATCTTCAGGTTGCATATCACCATCCCTCACTTTTGCCGATATTGCCTGAACAGCTTCAATTAGTTCTCTTCTACCCCCATAATTCATCGCAACGTTAAAGTACAGATCCTTATTATGCCATGATCTACGGCAATTCTCTTCCACTTTTATATCGTAACCCGGAGGAAGATGCTGCTCTGTACCTATAAAGCGGATATTCACTCCATTGGCTACCAGATCATCTATCTCCCCTATCAGCGAATCAAGAATAAGTTTCAGCAAATAATTCACTTCCATCCTGCTCCTGCCCCAATTCTCGGTCGAAAAAGCATACACTGTCAAGTACTTGAGATCTATTTCACGAGCAGTTTCCACAATTTCACGAACTGCTTTAACTCCAGCTTTGTGACCATTGACCCGTTTCATACTATGCTTTTTTGCCCATCTTCCATTACCATCCATTATAATTGCAACGTGGTTCGGCATCCTCTCTTTATCTATCTTAGGGATCAGTAATTTATAGTCTGTTGCGGTCATTTTTTCCTCTCTGCTTCAAATTTCAACCAGGCATTAATAAAGCTATCAAGATCACCATTCATCACTGCTGATGTATTACCTGTCTCATGATCTGTTCTATGATCCTTCACCATTTGATAAGGATGAAATACATAACTTCTTATCTGATTACCCCAGCCAATATCTGTCTTTGTATTCTCTATCTCCTGCCTTTCCTTTTGCTTCTCTTCTTCCATCTGCTGATATATTCTGGATTTCAGAACCTGCATTGCTACTGCTTTATTATTTATCTGTGACCGTTCATTCTGGCAGGATACAACTATTCCACTGGGAATATGAGTGATCCGCACTGCGGAATCAGTTGTATTTACTCCCTGTCCTCCCTTTCCACTGGCACGATAAGTATCTATTCTCAGATCACTGGGATCAATTTCTACTTCTATTTCTTCGTCTATCAAGGGACACACGAAAACAGATGCAAATGACGTCTGCCTTTTACCCTGAGCATTAAAAGGTGATATCCTTACAAGGCGGTGAATGCCTATCTCGCTTTTGAGCATGCCATATGAATATTCTCCGATCACTTCCACTGTCACACTTTTGATACCTGCTTCATCCCCAGGTTGATATTCTATTATCTCAAATTTCCTGCTACTGGCTTCTGCCCAGCGTGAATACATGCGCAGCAGCATCTCTGCCCAGTCCTGCGACTCAGTACCCCCTGCTCCAGGGTGAATTGATAATATCGCACTTGTATGATCAGTTTTGCCATTTAAAAGCAGTTTTGCCTCGGCATCTTCTACTATCTTACCATTAACCCGCAGGTATTCAGATGCTTCCTTTTGCAATTCCTCACTTTTCTCTTCATTCAAGAGTAAAAGATAAGTCTCCAGCTCATCCTTTATTCCCTCAATTGCAATAATATTGTCTATTATCAGCTTCTTATGACTCACTTCCCGAATTATCTTTTGCGCCTCGATCTGGTCATTCCAGAAGGTTGGCTCAGTCATCTTGCTTTCAAGCTGTTTTATCTCCTGTTCCAGACGGGAACGGTCAAAGTAACCTCCTCATGGAAACTACTTTTTCACTGATAATTTCAATCTCTTTTTCCAAATCAAACATTTCCATCTTTTGCTCCTATATATCTATATTTACTTGCTGGTAAAAAATACCGCTTTACTTCCTCATTAAAATATCTATCTGTCATGGTTGATAAAAAATCACGCACCTTCTCTTCAGCATTATAAAGACCGCAATATCCCTCGGTCTTATGATTTATAAAATGTTTAAAGATATTGGATTCCCTGTTATCCTTCCTGATATCTTCCAGGTATTCTTCAAATAGAAGTTTCATACTGCGGTTAATTACTTCCTTGGATTTCTTTACCTTGATATTAGTGTATATCTTAGCATAATTAAACACTTTCAGCTTTAAAAGCTGTTGAGATGTTTCCTCATCAAAAGCGATATGACCCTTCCCCAGACTATTCACGATCACACTTTTTACTAATGTATCAATGATCTTACTATTCCGTTCACCCAGGTGACTCACCACATCCTGAGGCAATTCTTCTCTTTTTAAAATATTCAATCTTATGGCATCTTCTATATCCTGACCGATATAGGCAATTGTATCAGATATCCGCACTACACAACCTTCCATAGTTGCCGGCATCCATTCCACTTTTTCACCCTTTTTCTTCTTCTGGATATAATCCTCAATATCTGCCTCTGTCTTATCTAAATCAGGTTTTAATACAGTATTATGCACCTCTCCATCATGAGAGATTATTCCATCTCGCACCTGAAAGGTAAGATTCAATCCCCTTCCCTTCCTGCTGATGCTGTCAACTATCCTCAAACTCTGGATATTATGATGAAAATAGCCTAAACCATGCGCCAGACAGCAGGTATTCAATGCCTGCTCTCCGTCATGTCCAAATGGAGTATGTCCCAGATCATGACCCAATGCTATTGCTTCGATCAATTCCAGATTCAAGCCCAGAAACTTGCCTATTGTTCTACTGATCTGCGATACATAAGTAGTATGCAGACTGCGATTGGTCATCTCTTCATCTATCAGGTTTGTAAATGAAAATACCTGTGTTTTGCCCTGATATCTCCGATATGCACCACTATAAAGTATCCTGTCACGATCCCGGGCAAATTCTGACCTTACCGACTGATGAAGATCCTTATGCAGTCTTCTGGCGGATTTATCACGGCAGGCATACTCCGAATAATATTTCTCATCTTCGCTGATCTTGTTTTTATAGATTTCACTCAGTTTCTTCAAGTCCATCTTCACTCCCTGAATTCTGCTTTTCTATAACTAATATAAACCGGGTAATTACCTTCCCGCATTTTCTTTTCCTCAAAATATGTTACTATATGTCCATGTCGAGGTATTTTTGTACTCCCACCCATGATAGGCTTAAAATCATCTCTTGCCTTGAAATGCTTCAAGATATATTCAGCATATTCCTGATGATCAGTTTGAATCTCCAAAATACCTCTCTCATCAAGGATCTTATATAGCACATCCAGAAAACCGTGCTGGATTATTCTTCGATGCTGATGCCTGCGTTTGGGCCAGGGGTCAGGATGAATTAGGCAAACTTTTCTAATTGATCCTTCAGCAATATATTCTATTATGCTGGAATCTACATATAAATTCAATATCCTCACATTCTTATGCCTTTCAGTATCCAGCTGGCGCAGGGTATAATCTATCCGCTCTGGATTGATCTCAATCCCCAGATAGTTATAACGCCAGTCTAATAACGATTGCCCTACAATATACTCTCCCCTGCCAATTCCAATCTCCAGCACTATCGGATTGCTGTTGCCATATATTTCTTCAAAATCAAACAATTTACTTTTTTCTGCCTGAAGCTGAAATATCTCCCGCTTCTCAGCTATTTCCTGGAGTATTGCTTCACTTCTTATACTACGACCCATAATCTTCTTTTTCTCTCACTTATCCCTGTTTAATTCGGATCAATATGAATAGTAGCTTCTATTCTCAATCTGTCACGTAAAATCTTCTCTATCTGGATCAAAATTTTATGCCCAAAACCTATTTCCCAATCTTTAGGCATCCGCACGTGAAAAGTAAGCTCCTTATGCTCTCCATACTGATGCACATGAAAATGATGGGGATGTAATTCTATGTTATTATTTTTTGCCACTTCGTCACATATTGATATCACTTCTGTTCTCAATTCCTCGTCAGCACTCCTGCCCAAAAGCCTGTCAGCGGACTTGATAAATATCCTGTAGGCTGTATATCCGATCATTATTGCTACTAATATTCCTAATAATGAGTCCATCCACCAGAATCTGCTGCCTGCAATAATACCTGCCATGACAACTACTGATGATAGGGCATCACTCCTGTGATGTTGTCCATCCGCTATCAGGGTGGATAGATGATGCTTTTTCCCGAAATGGATGGAATATCGAGCTAATAATTCCTTTAATATGATTGATATTAGCGTCACGATTATTGCTATTGTGCCATATTCTGCGGATTCCTGATTATTATATCTATCTACTGACTGGTGAACGAATTCTACACTCACTATAGCCAGAAGCACACCTATCAACATCGAAGCTATCAGTTCTGCCCTGCCGTGACCATAAGGATGATCTTCATC
Source organism: Candidatus Stygibacter australis (assembly GCA_030765845.1). Taxonomy (NCBI): domain Bacteria; kingdom Pseudomonadati; phylum Candidatus Cloacimonadota; class Cloacimonadia (SeqCode); order Cloacimonadales (SeqCode); genus Candidatus Stygibacter; species Candidatus Stygibacter australis. The sequence continues at coordinate 23 of JAVCDJ010000010.1, read as the reverse complement.
TGCCGGTTTACTTGAGATCTTCG
>JAVCDJ010000009.1 GCA_030765845.1 Candidatus Stygibacter australis | reverse complement strand
CTTTGAGAACACTTGGTGCGCTTTTGCAGGGAGCACCGGATTATATCTGCGTTTATGAATTAGGCGAAAATGCTCCCGCAGGTGCTCCAGCAGCTCCTGATATGTTCACGATCACACCAGATGCCGGCGGAGCTCTTTCTGCTGATCTGGGTTGGATGAATCCTACCCTGACAGTTATGGGTGATGCATTGACTGATCTTGATGAAATGAGAGTATATCGTAATGACGAACTTATCCACACAATTACAACTCCCGTGATCGGTGGAGTGGTAAACTGGACTGATACCCCAGCAACTGCTGGCAATTACACTTATTCAGTATTAGGTTTTAATGATGAAGGTGAAGGAATCGCAGCCAGCGGTTCAGCATACATTGGTGAAGATGTTCCTGCAGCTGTAAGCGGAATCTCAGTTGCTAATGTAGATGGCGATGCAGTGATCAGCTGGGCAAATCCTACAACTGGATTGCATGGCGGACCATTCAATCAGCCAATTGAAGGTTATCATATAGTAAGAGATGATGGTGCAGAATTTGAACCCACCGGGATCATGACAACTTTCACAGATGACACTATCCCTGGTGATGGACTTTATGCTTACACGATCACTGTTTATAATTCCATTGGCGATGGTGGCTCAGCCACTTCTGCACCGACCTGGATAGGCAGCAGTCAGGCAGCAATGTTTGGTGATCCTAATACTGCTACAGCTCATTATTACACACCGATAGATTTCTGGTATAAGAATTCTCTTTCCCAAACGATCTATTATGCTGATGAATTTGCTGCTCAGGGATTTGGTGGTGGAGCAATTACTGCCATCATGTATTATAACAACTTTGTTGATGATCTGCCAAATATGCCAATTAATATCTGGATGCAGAATACTGATCTGGAAAATCTGACTGGTGGCTGGGAATCAGCAACCGATATGATGCAGGTTTACAGTGGCACTCTTGATTTCCCAATTGGTGAAAACGAGATCATGATCGAACTTGATGAACCCTTCATTTATGAAGGCGACAATGTAATAATTTTTGTGGAAAGAGTAATGGACACAGTATATTGGAGCACAGGAGATACTTTCTATTATACAGATACTGCTTATACTGACCGTTGTCTCTGGGCACAAAGTGATACAGAAGATTATGATCCTTATGCACCTCCTACAACTATCAATTACCTCAGCAGTACTCCAAACACCATGATGTTCATTAATACCACTGGTTTAGGTTCTATGAACGGTTATGCTTATGATACATCTACCGGTGATGGACTTGAAGGTGTGGATATTAACGTATTTGAATCTGGAGTCAGATTGCATACAGTAACTGATGCTAATGGTTATTATAATTTTCCAGGTCTTTTTGAAGGTGATTATGAAGCTACAGCAACAAAATTTGCCTACAGTGAAGACATTCAGACTTTCACAATTGTAGCTGATGAAGCCACAAATGTTGAATTCAACCTCACTCCAGTTGATAACGTAACTGTTTCTGGTCGCGTTGTTGGTTCTGATTATCCAAATATCGGACTGGCAAATGGTACAGTAACTCTTTCTGGTATGGGCGTTCACGAAGGTATCACTGATGCTGATGGTGAATTCTCTATTGATGGCGTGTATTCATCCAATACTTACGAACTGGTAATTATTGTAGAAGGATACGATATATTTATCGGTGAAGCTGTGATTGGTGCAGGAAATACTGATCTTGGTGACCTTATCGTTAATGAAATCGCTATCCCTCCTTATGATATGTTTGCCACAGTAAATGGTGATGACACTGAAGCAGAACTTATCTGGCATTCACCTTCCGGTGGAGCAGCTAATTTCTGGGATTTTGAAAGCGATGACGGTGAATTCACAGCCAATATGGGCTGGGCCTGGGGAACTGACAACATGGCTGGTGCTTATAGTGGTGATAATGTTTGGGGTACAACCCTGAATGCCCAGTATCCAAACAGTGTTAGTTACCAACTGGTAACCCCGGAACTGAGTATTCCAACAGATGATGCAGTGCTTACTTTCTGGCATTGGATGGATATTGAGACTACTTTTGATGGTGGAAATATTAAAATATCTACTGATGGTGGAACCAACTGGGAATTGATCAATCCAGTTGGAGGTTATCCCGGTACAGCTTACGGTTTAAATAGTGAAGCCTGTTTTAATGGGCATGACATGGTTTGGACTATGGCAACTTTTGAAATTGGTGCTTACCAGGGTGAAAGCGCTATGTTCATGTTCAATTTTGGTTCCGATAGTTCTGTAACCTATCAGGGCTGGTATATCGATGATGTTTACGTAGGCATGCCAGAAACACGTCAGCTTGATAATCCTGATGTTCGACATATTGCAGATATTACTCCCCAAAACCTGGATACTACCCGTATCATTGAAAGTTATGCTATCTACCGTCTGCCCTTTGGTGAAGAAAATAATCCCGCAGTCTGGGAAGATATAACAACTGGTGTGTCTGACACAACTTATGTAGATCTTACCTGGAACAATGTAGAAACTGGTTTGTATCGTTATGCAGTTCGGGCAGAATATACTAATAATGTGCTTTCTGATCCAGCAATTTCAAACTGGCTGGCAAAAAATAACTCAGCTTCACTTACAGTAAATGTCACTACTAACGTGGGAGATATTGCTGAAGGTGCTCTGGTAACTCTTGATGCCACAGAGCCTGATCCAGAAGGAAATTATCCTCACTATGAAGGTATCGCAGATGACGCAGGCGTATGCGTTATTAATGGTATCTGGATGTCTAATTATGATATCGAAGTTGAACTTTTCAACTTTATGACAGGTGAAGATAATCTTGATATTTATTCAAATACTACTTATGATATTATGCTAACTGAGCTGGCATTCCCTGCACATGATGCTTATGTGGAAGAAAATCATGACGGTAATGCTTATATGACCTGGCATTCACCTTCAGGCGCTTTAGAAACATTCTTTGATTTTGAAGATGATGATGGAGAATTCGTAAGCAATGATGCTGCTGGCTGGTCATGGGGTGAAGATGCAACTATGGGTGCAAACTCTGGTACTTATGCCTGGGTTACAGCTCTTGGTGGAAACTATATTAATAGTGCTGACTGGCAGCTTGTTACTCCTGAAATAGATATTGCAAATGATGCAGATCTCTTCTTCTATCACAATATGGATTGTGAAAACGGCTGGGATGGCGGAAATGTGAAAATCTCTATTGATGGTGGTGGCTCCTGGACACTGATCACCCCTGTTGGCGGTTACCCTGATGATTCTATCACAGGTCTGGGTGAACCTGGATTTACTGATGGACCTACTGGCTGGGTAATGGCAACTTTTGACCTGGTTGATTATGAAGGTGAAGATGCCATGTTCAAGTTCCATTTCGGAACTGACAGCTCAGTAAACTCATACCCCGGCTGGGCAATTGATGATGTACGCATTGGCGAACCTGAAGACCGCTCTATATCACTCACTCTGGCATCAGAAATTGGTCAGAATACAAACCGTGATGAAAGAATGATGGAAGGATATGCGATCTTCCGTGGCTTTGCTGATGATGAAGATAATTTTGAAGATTGGGATCTCATTGTTGATAGCGTGCAGGATACAACCTATGAAGATGTAACCTGGCAGGAAATAACTGAACCAGGAACTTATGAATATTGTATCCGTGCCATGTACACTAATGGTGTTCTATCTACTCCGACATTCACAAATGAAATCGGCTTTAACATGTATGCACCAGTTACCATTAACGTAACTACTGACAGTGGAGATTCTGCTGATGGTGCTGCTGTGGTACTCACAAGCAACGATGGTGAACACATCTATGAAGGCATTGTTTCCGATGGTTTGGTCTCATGGGATGAAGTGTGGAAAACCGCATATAGCCTTGATATTGAGCTTGAAGGTTATGAAGATTACGAACAGACTGACGTATATGTAACTGATGCTCTTACCCTGAACGTGGAACTCCTCGAAGTAGTAGGTCCTCCAGCAAATCTGATGGTGGATGAATCTACTGGTCTTTTGACCTGGACTGAACCAGGAACTGGTGGAGCTTCTATTGATAACATCCTCTTTGTAGATGATGATGGTTCTATAGATCTTGATTTCACTGACACTACTCCATATTACACAGCAATTTTTGATGCTGCTGAAATCGATTATGAAGTATATGAGATCGCAGTTTCTGGCGATGATGGACCAGGTGCTGCTTATATGGCTGACTACGGCTTAGTTATCTGGGAATGCGGTGAACAGTGGCAGGGTTCCAATAGCTTATCTACAACTGATGAAGCTGAATTAGGTACATACCTTGATAATGGCGGATTCCTTCTGCTTGGTGGACATGATTATCTTTGGGATCGTTACCCAAGTGCTGGTGCATTCTCAGCCGGTCAATTCCCTTATGATTATCTGGGTCTTGCAAGTGCAAATCAGGATGCTTTCACTGTAGGTACATCTCAGGGTGGACCAGAATTCGTTACAATCGATGGCGCTGGCTGCACAGATGGACTTGCTGTTCAATTGCAGGATATATATTCAGCTATGCGTGATGGTGTTTATCTTGATTATCTTACTCCTAATGCAGATGGCGCTGCTTATTCAACTTATGATGGCAATAATGTAGGTATTCAGACTACTAATACTATCTTTACTACAGCCGGATGGGCTGGTATTATTGATGGTGATAACACTGTTCTGGAATATGCTCTGGCTTCATTTACTAATTATTCAAACAGAACCAGACACCTTGATTACTACAATGTGTATATTGATAACAGCCTGGTAGGACAGACTACAGACCTTGAATTCAACCTTGCTGGACTGGAAATATTTGAAAATGGTGTTGACTACGAAGCTGGAGTTTCTGCTCATTTCACTTCTGGTAATGAATCTGAGATCATCACTCTTGATTTCACCTGTGACTGGGTTGGCAGTGATGCAGATGAAGATGTTATCCTTGGCGTGAATGCCCTCGGTGACAACTATCCTAATCCTTTCAATCCTACTACGAACTTCGCTTATTCAGTTAAAGATGAAGCTCTGGTTACTATTGAGATCTATAACGTGAAAGGACAGAAAGTCCGCACTCTCGTTAATGAAATTCAGGATTACGGAATCTACCGTGTTACCTGGAATGGTGATGCCGATAATGGTAACAAAGTCTCCTCTGGAATTTACTTCTATAAAATCGACACCGGTGACTTTACTAAAACCAAGAAAATGATCTTAATGAAATAAGATTATTGCAAATAAACTTAAGGCAGCAGGATTATTCCTGCTGCCTTTTTTTGTTCTCAAAAATTTCCATAGGTAGTATAAGTCCTTTAGGAGATTTAAGGCAAATATCCCCCAGAACAACAAAGCACGTAGTGACATTATTATGTTAGATTGTGCTAAGTTGTTCGGGCTTATTAGCGGTAATATGGCATCAATGACTCGCAAATGGCATTAGTCAGATACTTTAAATTCTTTTATATCAGGATTTTAGGGGAAGAAGGTAAATAACAATAACCATTGGACAATAATTGCGATAATTACATTAATTGTATCATGTTACAAATTATGTTCCAGCAATGGTAATCTGTCCAGCCTGATACCCTGTGCTATCTAAAAGTGATAATGATATCTTACTCAGGATATAATTAGTTGAAAAATTAGTAGATTAAACGGATAACTTAATTTAGTAATAAATTATTTCGTTAATAGTTAAATATAATTCTTGACATAATATTTGTAGAAATCACTTTTCTAAATGATTAAAATGGTTATATAAAGATAATATAAATTGAGCACGAAACAAGCAAGGGGTTTGAGATGAAAAGGATAATGTTTTTGCTGTTATCAGCCATTTTAATTTCAAGTATTAATGCCACCTGGGAAGTAATAGACCAATCAATAAATGTCGACCTAATCGAATATGATCAGATAAGTGAATCAGAAATTAATTTAAGTTTTCATCTGGATGGATATGAGGTACAGCACTTTTCTGCCTCAGGAGAGGAGAGATTAGAATTCAATCATCCTCAGGCGAGGGGACTTGATGAAAAAGACAGGCTGGAATTACCTATTTTCAATTGGGTGATAGAATTGCCTGCCACTGGAGACATCAAGCTGGAGATTTTATCATCAGAGCAGATGATGCTGGATGATGTACTGCTATCCAGGGATCAATCTTTCCAGAATTCAGGTGAAATTGCCCATTTAGGAGAGCCGGCTATTATGCGGGGAGTCCGAATGGTGCCTGTAACATTTTCACCCCTGATATATAATGCTACACGGCATGAAATGACAATATACTCAAAAATCGAAGTGAAGATAACTACTTCAGGAGAAAATGGGAAGAACTGTATTTCACATAATAGCAAACTTTCAAGGAGTTTTGAACCGATCTTTGATGCTAATGTGCTCAATTATCAGGAAATGAGAGGAAGAGAAGATTATCAGCAACCTTCTATGATCATTGTCTGCCCTGATAATGAAGATGTAGTGGATACTCTTAGCTATCTGGTGGACTGGAAACTGCAGAAGGGATTTCAAGTAACTTTGGTGACTACTGCAGAGACTGGTGAAACTGCTGAAGAGATCAAGGACTATATTCAGAATGCTTATGATAATTGGGAAAATCCCCCGGAATACATTTGTCTGGCAGGAGATACTAATGGCAGTTATGCAGTTCCCACCTGGTTTCACAATTCACAAATCAATGAAGCAGGCGATCATCCCTATGGTCAGTTGGACGGCGATGATATTCTGCTGGATGCTCATGTAGGCAGGCTTTCTTATAATAGTATATCTCAATTACAGGTTTTGGTAAGTAAAATTTTATATTATGAGAAATCACCAATGATGGATTATACTGAATGGTATCAAAAGAGTCTGCTGGTAGGTGACCCCTCGAATTCTGGTCCATCAACAATATCTACAATGCAGGCAATCAAAGAAATGATGCTTACTTATCCGGATAATTGGAATAGCCATGAGGATTTTTATGAAATATATGGAGGTTCCTTTGCGAATCAGATGAATGCTTATATAAATACGGGCTGCCTTTATATGTTTTACCGTGGTGCTTCGGGCTGCAGCGGGTGGTATCCTGGAGCGACAAATAATAGTTTTATGCTCCCTTTTGTTTCGCTGATGACCAGTGGAACTGGTCCCATAACAGAGACCCTTACTTTAATGGGAACAGCATCAAACCCCACAGGAGCTATCGGGGCAGTAGGTCAAACAAATAATGACACAGATACATGTTTTAATAATGCCCTCTCTCTGGGTATGGCTTCCGGGTTTTTGCAGCATGATATCTATTCCATGGGTGCGATATTGAGCATGGGGAAATTCTGTATCTGGAATCTTTATCCGCAAAACCCCGCTAATTCGGTAGCACTTCACAGTCATTATACTTCGCTGGTGGGCGACCCATCGCTGGAATTGTGGACAGGTGTACCCCAAACTCTGACAGTAATGCATCCTGAAAGTATCGCTGAAGGTGAAGACTTGATCCAGATAACTGTGCTTGATCATACTGGCGCTTATGCCGAGGGAGCCTGCGTAACTCTTAGTGCTCTTGATCCGTCAGATTATGCTATTACCCGTTTTTGCGACAGCAATGGAGAAGTGCTGATGCCCATACCTGGAATATTTGATGATGAAAATATTCTTACCGTAACCAAACATGGTCATCTGCCCTATATAGATACATTAACCGTGTGTCAGGCAGAGCAGTATGTGAATGTAAGAAATATTGAATATCTGGAAATTGCCGGAAATGGAGATGGGTTACTTAATCCGGGAGAGAGTTTTGAACTGGATGTGTCACTTTTTAATTATGGAACCTTGCCGGTAGAGGGTATCACTGCCTGGCTTTCTACGGAAAATGAATATGTGACAGTAACTTCTTCTGAAGTGGAGGTAGGAGATATAGGAGCCTGGGAGATCATTGATCCAGCTGTCAATTTCCAGATAGAGATAAGTGAGAGTGCCTTAGGTGGAATAGAACCCTTATTAGAATTCCGAATGGCAGATGCTGAGGGACAGGAATGGACTTCCTGGGAAACAGCAGAGATTACAGGTGCCAATCTTTGGCTCAGCGCAATTCAAGTAGGTAATGATAATTTTCTGCATCCCGGGCAAATTGATGCAGTATTTATAGAACTGACCAATAATGGAGCTTTACCCGTTGAAGATATCAGTGTCAGCTTGAGCTGTGCTGGGAGTTATATCACCCTAATAGATAGTTTATCATATTTTACCAGCATTCCTGCGGGTGGATCAGTATATAATTTTAATGATGGATTCAGCGTGGAAACGCCAGAAGAGATGTTTCCAGGTTCTCTAATGAATCTGAGATTGGAAATCACTAATGACAGCGGTTATGAGGCAATAATCCCATACTCAGTACCAGTTGGTGGAACTGAGGTAACTGACCCTTATGGTCCAGATGAATATGGCTACTGGTGTTTTGATGATGGAGATCTTGATTTTGAGTACTGCCCAGAATTTAACTGGGTGGAAATAGACCCTGATTATGGCGGAGCAGGTGAGGAGTTATCGATTTATTCCAGTGGAAATGCTGCCAGCGTGCAGGTTCTTGATCTACCGGGAGATTTTAATTTTAATTTTTATGGTGAAAATTATGCGCAGATCACTGTCAGCACAAGTGGCTGGATAGCTCCCGGCGTGCATCAAGTGGCGTCATTTATGAATTGGTATATCCCCTCACCTCAGGGACCCAGCCCGATGATAGCAGTTTTCTGGGATGATCTGAGCACAGCAGGTAATAATATCTGCTGGCAATATTTTGCTGATGAGCACTATCTTGTGATTGAATGGTCACGGGTGGAAAATGGAGATACTGAATCGGAAGAAACTTTTGAAGTGATACTTTATGATGCGGATTTTTATCCCACCCTTACCTCAGCATCTCAAATCAAAATGCAATACCTGGTAGTTAATAATGATAATGCTGGCAGTTATCGGGCAGACCACGGACAATATTGCACCGTGGGACTGGAAAATTATGATTCTACTATTGGCTTGCAATATACATTTAATAACAGCTATGCAGTCGCTAATAAAGTGCTGGAGGATAATACTGCTCTGCTGTTTACCCCAGCTAATTCTGGAGAGGCAGCCTGGCTGAATATTGCAGATATTACAATTCTTAACGGCAACGATGAATATATAGAAGCTGGAGATACTGTAATATTTAATTTGAACCTGCATAACAGTGGAAATATGGCAGCAGATGATATAAGTATCGTGATCTCCACAGAAAGTCCCTATATCTCAATCCAGCAGAACACAGGGAACCTGGCAGAACTATTACCGGGTGAAAGTGCTTATCTGGATAATGAATTATCATTTATTGTCTCTGAAGATGTATCTGATTTCTATGAGTTCACTATTGATGCAGCTATTGAATGCGAATCTGGCTATTGGGATAAAGAGATCACACTCACAGCTTATGAACATAATACATTCAGTCTTGATCAGGAAGAAATATCTCTGGAGCTTGAGATTGATCAGACGGATAGCCGGACTCTGGAATTAACTAATATTGGAGATGATACGGTAAATTACTATCTCAGGATTGAGGAAATATTACCTGAGGAACGTGACATTTCCGGCTCGACTGTAACTTGTGATTCTTCCTATTTTGTTCCAGGAGAAACTACTGAATGGATACTGGAAATCTATAATAATTCTCCCGATACAGAGTGGATCACTGATCTATCTCTGGAATTTCCCTTAAATGTAATTTTGAATTATGCCACTGATGTGATTGGCGGAAGTGGCGGAAACCTGGAATGGGATGGCAATACAGGTGTAGGAATAGTTAACTGGCATGGAACCACTGCCAATGGTTGGGGTGTTATTCATTCCGGTGAATATGCCTATGTGACCCTTAATGTGAGCTTAGGTCCAGACTTTGCCGGTAATCTTCATTTGCCCTGGGTTCTTACCGGTGATGGTTATGGGGTTAATCCACATGCTGTTGATGGTGAAATTATTTTATTTTCACTTATTCAATGGATAAATCTGGAGCCTTCCTCCGGGACTTTAGAACCAGATGAAAGCTGTGATATTACCATGAACTTTGATGCTGCAGATCTGGAATTCGGCTGGCATAATGCTCTCTTAGAAATTACCACTGACAGCTGGGACATAAAACGTGTAAATATCAGTTTAAATGTGCTTTCTAATGAAGGTGATGAGCCCTTCATTCCAGAAGCCAGTCAGCTGCTGGGCAATTATCCCAATCCCTTTAATCCCAGTACGAAAATCAGTTTCCTTACAGCGGAATCCGGGCAAACTGAATTGACTATCTATAATATCAAAGGTCAAATTGTTAGAAAGTTGGTCAATGAGCCCTTAGATGAAGGCAAACATGAAATTTACTGGGATGGACGCAATGAACAAGGTGTGGCTTTAAGCAGTGGAATATTCCTGTATCGGCTTAAAACTGCTTCAGAAATACATAATTCCAAAATGATATTATTGAAGTGAGGAAAGAATGAAGAAGTTAATATTTCTGTTATGTTTCACTATTTTAATCTTGAAAGTAAATGCTTACTGGGAAGTAATAGACCAATCAATAAATACTGATTTGATCGAATATGAGCAAATAAGTGAATCAGAATTTAATTTAACTTTTCATCTGGATGGATATGAGGTGAAGCACCTTTCTACTGCGGGTGAGGAGAGATCGTTATTCAGTCATCCCCAGGCAAGAGGATTTGATGAACATGACAGGCTGGAATTGCCGGTATTCAACTGGGTGATAGCTGTGCCTGCCACTGGCGAGATCCAGCTGGAGGTTTTATCATCTGAGGAAAGCGTGCTTGATGATGTACTTATTTCGCAGAATCAATCTTATTTAGGTCAAAATCAAATGGTAGAACTGGGCGAGCCGGCAATTATGCGGGGAGTGCGTATGGTGCCAGTAACATTTTCTCCTATGAGCTATAATGATAAATTGCGAAGGATGTTCATAAACACAGAAATAGAGATTAAAATCTCAACTTCTGGAGCTGGAGGGAAGAATTGTATTTCAGGCAGCAGAAACCTTTCACGAAGTTTTGAACCTTTGTATCAGGCAGAAGTGCTGAATTATGAGCAAATGAGAGAAAGAGAAGATTATCAGCAGCCTTCATTGATCATTATATGTCCTGATGATGAGGATGTATTGCAAGTACTAGACTATCTGGTGGACTGGAAACGGCAAAAGGGATTTGAGGTAACCGTGGCGACTACCTCAGAGACAGGACAAACATCTGATGCTATCAAAGCCTATATTCAGGAAGCTTATGACACCTGGGAAAATCCACCGGAATATATCTGCCTGGCAGGAGATGCTGATGGAAACTTTGCAATTCCTACCTGCTATGAAACTTTTTCATATTATAATGGTTTTGGTGACCATCAATATGGTCAGTTAGAAGGAGATGACATTCTCCTGGATGCTCATATTGGAAGGCTTTCATATAATAGCATAGCACAATTGCAGGTGCTGGTCAGTAAAATATTATATTATGAGAAATCACCCATGATGCAGGATAATGAATGGTTTGAGAAGAGTCTGCTTGTCGGAGATCCGACACACTCAGGTCAATCTACTATTAACACAGTGCTCACTGTAAAGGAAATGATGCTTGATTTTCCTGATAACTGGTCGGACGATGATGATTTTTATGAAGTATATCAATCACCATTTCCCTCTCAGATGGTGCAGGCGATAAATGACGGGTGTCTTTATATGTTCTATCGTGGTTATCTGGGCACCAGCAATTGGATTCCCGGTACAGAGACTAATACTTTTATGCTGCCATTTGCTTCCGTTATAACCTGTGCAACAGGGAATTTTGTGGGAGCTGATGCCAAGTCAGAGATATTCACCAGAATGGGATCAATAACAAATCCCAAAGGTGCAATCGGGATGGTGGGTCAGGCAACAACTGGTAATCATACCTGTTTTAATAATGCAGTCACCCTGGGTATAGCATCAAGTATATTTCAGAATGAAATGTATTCCATGGGAAGCGCGCTTACAGCAGGTAAATTCTGTTTATGGAGTTTATATCCTCAAAATCCGAGTAATTATGTAGATATAGTAAGTAACTGGTGTACCTTGATGGGTGATCCATCATTGGAACTTTGGACTCAAACGCCTAGGGATTTAACGGTAGAATACGCAGAAGAAATTGCTGTCGGTGAAAACTGGTGGCAGGTAAGTGTCCTTGATTATGAAGGTGGTCTTGCAGAGGGTGCCTGGGTAACTCTAAGCGCCAGTGATCCGGAAGATTTTGCCGTAATACGCTATAGTGATACAAATGGTGAAGCCTTAATTCCGGTTGCTGATCTGGAAGAAGGAGACTATCTGCTTACGGTCACCAAACACGATTATCTTCCCTATATAGATACTGTTTCAGTTGTTCAAGTTGATCAGTATGTGGATATTGCAGAAATAGAATATCAGGAGATTTCAGGTAATGGTGACGGACTGCTAAATCCTGGAGAAACTTTTGACCTTGATGTAAGTTTGATGAATTATGGTAATCTGCCTGTTTCGGGTGTAAGTACCAGTTTAACCACGATGAATGAATATATCACAATCACTAATTCAGAACTGGATTTTGGCGATATCGCAGCAGGTGGATCAGCTAATCCTGCCGGAAATTTTACGTTTACTATCAGCCCGGCAGCCCTTGAAGGCATCGAGCCTGTATTGCACATCACCATAACTGATGCCGGTGATAATGAATGGGAAAGCTGGACAATTCCCGTTATCACCGGGGCAAGTATCTGGCTGGAAAGTTACGTTATTGGAGAAGATAATGTGCTGCCTCCAGGCGAAACAGAAGATGTTTTTTGCTCAATTACTAATATTGGCTCGATCACTGCCACTGATATTACTGCCCGGATTTTCAGTCTTGATCAATACTTCACACTGGAAGATAATCTAATTTACTTAGGAGATATTGCATCTGGAGAGACTATAAACAATCATTCAGATTATTTCACAATTACCACTCCCGATTATATTATTCAAGGGACGCAGGCAACATTTTATCTTGAATTCAGTAATCCTGATGGATTTGTAAATACTATTACCACTATTATCCCGGTGGGAATTGCTGAGATTACTGATCCCCTGGGACCTGATGCGTTTGGCTACTGGTGTTTTGATGATGATGATACTGGCTATGATTTCTGCCCGGAATTTGACTGGATAGAAATAGACCCTGATTTTGGAGGCTCTGGACAAGACCTGCTTTTTTATACCTGGGGTGATGAAGGCTTAATAGAGACAATTGACCTGCCGGAGGATTTTACCTTTAGATTTTATGAAGAAAGTTATGAGCAGCTCACTATATGCTCCTGCGGCTGGGTAGCCCCCGGCATTGAACATTCTCCTTCCTTTATGAACTGGTATATACCCAGTCCTCAAGGTCCCAGCCCAATGATAGCAGTATTCTGGGATGATCTTAAAATGATCAACAATTTGGGAGGAGTCTATTGGCAGTATTTCCCAGAAGAGCATTACCTCGTGGTCGAGTGGTCTCGGGTAGAAAATTCCGATACACACTCACCTGAAACATTTGAAATAATACTCTATGATACAGCTTATTATCCTACTATTCTGGATGTATCCCAGATAAAAATGCAGTATCTGGAAATTAATAATGATAATTCCGGCTCCTATCGCCAAGACCACGGACAGTATTGCACAGTGGGGCTGGAAAACAGTGATTCTACTATTGGTCTGCAATACACCTTTAATAATAGTTATGCTGTCACAAATAAGCCTTTGGAAGATGAAATGGCATTACTCTTTACTCCTTATTTCTATGATGAGCTGGCTTATTTGAGAATTGATGGAGAAATCGTACTTGCCGGAGATGATGTTTTTATTGAGGCAGGAGAAACAGTGCAATTAAATCTTGAACTGCAGAATACTGGCGGGATTGCTGCTGAGAATATAGAGCTGATCATTTCAACTGATGATCCCTTTATTGAAATTCTGGAAGACACATCTTTTCTGGAAACACTTTTACCAGGAGAAATCTCTCTGCTGGAAAATGATTTTACATTTTATGTATCTCCAGAAACGCCTGATTTTCATAATTTTCCGATCAATATCAATATCATCAGTGATCAATATTCCACCAATAGAGTAATTCCATTTACCGCATATCTTCCCAATACCCTCAGCGTGGATCAGAATGAAATATCTCTCGATATGGAGGTAGATCAAACTGGCAGCAGGATGTTTGAAGTAACTAATATCGGTGTTCAGACAGTGAATTTCTATATTAATGCTGAGCAGACTTATCCTCCAGTACGCGATATAACAGGTTCTACAGCATTTTGTGAAGAGAGTTTTTTTGTCCCCGGAGAAACTGCTGACTGGACTATTGGTATATTTAATAATTCTGCGGATGAATGGATAGAAGAATTATGCCTGGAACTTCCTTTGGGTGTTACTTTAAATACTGCCACAGATGCTGTTGGTGGAAGTGGTGGAGATTTGGTCTGGGATGGCAGCACAGGTTCAGGAAATATTGTCTGGCATGGAACCACTCAGCAGGGCTGGGGTGTCATTCATTCCGGTGAATATGCGTATCTGGATATCAATGTAAGTGTGAGTGAAACAATTGCAGGGAACCTGCATATCCCCTGGACTCTTACGGGTGATGGATATGGCGCTGACCCGCATACAACTACGGGTGAATTTCTCCTTCATTCTCCTCTGCAGTGGATCAATCTTAATACATCATCAGGTACTCTGGAGCTTGATGAATCGACAGAGATAACAATAAATTTTGATACTGCTGAGCTTGATACCGGTTTACACTCCGCACTTCTTGAAATCACCACTGACAGTTGGGACACAAAATATATTACTGTTAATCTTACCGTGTACTCAAATAATAATAATGAAGATATTATACCAGAACATAACAAACTACTGGGGAATTATCCTAATCCCTTCAATCCTTCTACTACAATTTCTTTTGCCGTATGCCAGGAAAATTCTCCTGTAAATATCTCTATTTATAATATCAAAGGACAGTTCGTGCAAACTCTGGTTGATAAGCCCTTTACTGCCGGAAATCATCAGATTGTCTGGTCAGCAGAAGGTTTACCCAGCGGGATATATTTCTGTAAGGCAAAAATTAGTGGAGTTGAATTTACCCGGAAAATGTTATTGGCTAAATAAAAAAAAATAGTTAAAGCAGATGCGGAAGCAGAATAATCAGTCATTTTCAGAGAAGCCTTTTCTCTTAAAAATGTCTTGCCAATAAGCAATTGATTTTATTGTTATGTATTTACTGAATTATTGAGAATAATGGACTTTATGAAAATGATTGAATAATAGAAAGGAGACTGATTTTGTTAGAAGAAGGATCAATAATATTAAATCTGATTGAGGGTGAATCCGTAAAACTGACTAAAATCCAAAGATTAGGAATTATGTACTCATTAAAATTTATTGGAACCCAATCCAATCTTGAAAGTAATAAAATCATTAGCAAAGAAGAATTAGATTCTTTGGAAATAATTGGTAAAGAAGGAGAATACAGCTTCAAAGGTGATCCCCAGAAGTTTAAATTATATGCAGAAGCGGAGCGCATAAATTCAGCTTATCAGTTTGATCCTCTTTTTGCTGTAAATTGCAGTATTATAGATCCATTGCCTCATCAGGTTGAAGCTGTATATAAATACCTGTTACCATTGCCTAAAATAAGATTTCTTCTGGCAGATGATACTGGAGCCGGCAAAACAATAATGACAGGATTATTGATCAAGGAATTGATGTTAAGGAAAATGCTGGAAAGGATTTTGATAATTACACCTGGTGGACTCACGAAGCAGTGGCAGGAAGATGAGATGGCTTTAAAATTTAATATCAATTTCAAACTTGTCAATAGAGCTGCCTATCAAGCAGATCCAAGTATATTTGTAACTTCTAACAGGCTGATCACTTCCATTGATTTCATTAGAAATGATGATATAATGAACACGATCAAAGAAACAAGCTGGGATATGATAGTTGTGGATGAAGCACACAAGTTAAGTGCCTTTAATTATGGCAATAAAAGATACCGCAGTAAACGTTATCAGGTGATGGAGGAACTCTCCAGCCAATGTGATCATCTTCTTTTATTAACCGCAACACCTCATAGAGGAAGAAAAGACACATTCAAAAATTTGCTGCAATTATTAGATGAAGATATCTTTGCATCAGATGATTTAGTAACTGCCAGAGTAAAAAAGATCAGCAAAGATGGAGTAAACCGTTTTTTTATCAGAAGATTAAAGGAAGAAATGAAAGATTGGGAAGGTAACCCACTTTTTAAGCCAAGGCACACTAAGACTACAATGTATGAATTGACACCAGATGAAAAGAACCTTTATGATAAAGTAACTGAGTATCTATCCAGAAAGCGGCGTGAAGCAAGCGCAGAATCAAATATTCATGTAAGCCTGGCATTAATGGTAATGCAAAGACGGCTAACGAGTTCAATTTATGCAGTAATGAAAACCCTTAAGCATCGTTATACTGCCTTAAATGGATTATTAGAAGAACTTGCCAAAAACCCTGGATTATGGTCTCAAAAACAGAAGATTGATATTACAATGGAGACTTTAGATGATTTTAATGAGCTTGATGATGATGAGCGAGAGTCATTGGAGGCAATTTTCGCTGATCCACGAAAATTTAAAATGTTCACTACCGCCAAAAACATTGATGAAATAAAAGAAGAAGCATCTCAGGTTAAATACCTATTCGAACTTGCAGAAGAATTGTATAATAGCAAAAGGGAAGAACAGAAATTAAAGAAACTACGCGAACTATTCAGATCAGAAGGTATTCTGGATAGAAACGAGAAAATCGTAATCTTCACTGAGCACAAAGATACTCTGGAATATTTGCAGGACAGGCTGTTAAACAGTGGCTACACGGTAGTATGTATTCATGGCGGCATGACCGTGGATGAAAGAAGAGAAGCACAAAACAGTTTTGCCCGGGATTCTCAGATACTCTTAGCAACCGATGCAGCAGGCGAAGGTATTAATTTGCAGTTTTGTCGTTTAATGATTAACTGGGATATACCCTGGAATCCCAATCGTCTTGAGCAAAGAATGGGGCGTATTCACCGCTATGGACAAAAGCAGGATGTTCTGGTTTTCAATTTAGTAGCCCAAAATACCAGAGAAGGCAGTGTATTAAAGAAGTTGTTATTTAAACTTGATATGATCAGGGAACAGCTTGGAGATGACCGTGTTTATGATGTGATATCAGATATTTTTGAGAATGTAAGCATGGAGGACATCTTCAATACTACTTTCAATGGAGAAAACACCGAATATAGTGAAGCTATTGAAGAAGAATTTACAGAAGCTAATATCAAGGAAAAAATAGAAGAAAAGAAAAAAGAACTTGGATTTTCCGAAGTTGATTACAGTGATGCCCGTCATTTAAAGGAAGATTCAGATGAGAATAGACTTCAACCTATATATATCAAGCTCTTTTTTGAAAAAGCTTTTGCTGCTTTGGGAGGTAAATACTCAGAAGTTAGGGAGTCTATTTATCGTATTGAAGAGATGCCATTGGAAATAAGAGAAGAATTGAAAATTTCCTATAACATCCATGTTGATCTTAAGCAGGTTCTATTCTGTTTCGATAAGAATGTTTTTCTGGAGTATCAGAGCTTGAAGGATATTGGAACAGCGCATTACATTAACCCTGGAAATCCCGTTTTTGATACTTTGATCAAAGTGATAAGAAATAAATTCAGGGATGAAATGATCAAAGGTACAATATTAATTTCTCCAGATGATAAAAAGAACTATTTTGCTTATTATGTAAAAAGTCAGATTTCTGATAAACGCAGACAGGGAAGTGAGGAATCGGTTGCGGATGAAAGATTATTTATTGTCTATGGGAATTCAAAAGATAATCTTGAAATTACATCTCCAGCAAAATTTCTTGATTTGCAGGAACCAAGCGTATATGCCAAGTCAATCGCTGCCCCTCAATCAGAATCTACAGAAAAGATAGAAGAATGGTGCTTTAATAATTATACTTTGAAGCAGTATGATAAGGTAAAAACAATTGTTGGAAATGACGCAATTCAAAGAAAGGAATACCTGCGGGAGGCTTTTGAAAATATTATTATTGATCTTACCGGAGAATTAAATGACTTAAACAGCAAAATCCTGTTTGGAGACCCCAACGTTGAAGAAAAGATCAGAAGAAAACAGCAAAGGATCATTGAATTAGGGGAAAAGCGGCAGAAACGTCTAAACCAGATTGAATTAATGCAGCAATTGAACATGAAGAAACCAGAAGTACTCGGTTGCGCATACATTGTACCACTCACGCAACTGGAATATAAAAATCATTATGGCATGAGCCGTGATGATGAAGTAGAAGAAATTGCCATGCAAATTGCTATGCAATTTGAAATTGAAAATGGATGGAAACCTGAGGATGTTTCCAGTGAAAATGCTGGCTATGATATCCGCAGCCTAAATGAATATGAAATTAAACGCTACATTGAGGTGAAAGGAAGAAGTTTTAGCGGAGCGGTTATGCTTTCCGAAAACGAATGGAACCGGCTCAGTCAATTAGGAAACAGTGCCTGGTTATATATAGTGATAAATTGTAAGAGTAAACCAGAGCTATACAGAATTCAAAATCCTGGTCAGAAATTGATTTTTGATTTGCGTTCAAAAGGCGTGCAGTATTATCTGGCAGAAAGAGAATGGCAGGCAGGAGCTTTGCCCCAGGGGTCATAAATGAACGATGTGAAAAGGTTGATCGAGAAGGGAATTGAAGGCAGAAGACTGGAATTCAAGAGAGAATTACCTGCAAATGAGAAAATTGCCAAAACGGTGATCGCCTTCAGTAATGGTGCTGGTGGCAACCTCATTATTGGGATAGAAGATAAAACCAGAAATATCAGAGGTATTGCAGAAGATGAAGTAATAAAGACAGAAGAAAAAATTGCTAATATCATCTATGACAGTTGCTATCCTTCCATTATTCCAGAAATCACCATTTACACCATAGATGATAAATATATCATAAATGTAAAAGTATATCCAGGCTCGCACCTGCCCTATTACCTCAAAGCTAAAGGTAGAGATAAGGGAACTTGTATCAGGATTGGCTCAACAAACCGGCTGGCAGATAGAGAAACTATTACCAGGCTGGATAGGAAGAGAATGAATATCTCGTTTGATGCCGAGATTATTTATGATGGTGATATTGAATTAAACCTCTCAGAATTTAAGCAGATTTATGAAGAGAAAACCGGGAAAAATATTGACAGAAAACAATTATTGAACCTGGAACTGATTAAAACTGAGCGAGATACTCAATATCCTACAAATGCCGGTATACTACTGCAAAACAAAGAAGAGAGATCAAAATATTTCAAATATGCTCAAATCAACTGCGCCAGATTCAAAGGCACAAATATGGACTTCATGCTTGATCAATACACTGCTGATGAACCTATCTTTAGACAGCCGGAAGCCGTGATGAATTTCATTATGAGAAATATTGCCAAATCTTCCAAAGTCGGGCTGGTTTATCGTGAAAATAGATGGGAATACCCGCTTACTGCCATCAGGGAAGCTGTTATAAATGCGGTTATCCATAGAGATTATTCCATTACCGGCAGCGATATCAAGGTTGCTATTTTCGATAATAGACTGGAAATCACCAGTCCGGGCAGTTTACCTGCTGCTTTTGATATCATGGATATTTATAATAATTCTTCTGAGATCAGGAATAAAATATTAGCTCCTATCTTTAAAGAATTAACCCTCATTGAGCAGTGGGGGAATGGTATGAAGAAAATACGCAGAGAAATGACAGAATATCCAGATATGAAACTGATAATAAGAGAGATTAGTGATAATGTACAGATGCAGTTTATCATAAATGAACAAGGAGAAAGCACCAGTGCACAATCAGGGATACAGTCAGGGATACAGTCAGGGATACAGTCAGGGATACAGTCAGAAAAAGAGTTATTATCAGCGAAATTAAAAATATTAAACAAAAGAAAAAAAGATATTATTATTTTACTGGCGGATAAAGGGTTAAGCTCAAGTGAAATTACTATTATGCTTAAGTTAAAAAACCGCTCCAGTATATATAATCATCATTTAAAACCTTTAATGAAATTGGGAATTATAGAATGGGTAAACAAAGAAAATAAGCAAAGCAGATTACAAAAGTATCAACTCACAGAATTAGGCTGGGATTTAGTAAAGGAAATAGAAAAAGAAAATGAATAAAGTAAAGAAATTAATAGAAGTTGCTTTACCTATCAAGGAAATATCAGCAGAAAGCGTGCGCGATAAATCAATAAGACACGGGCATATATCAACCCTGCACCTGTGGTGGGCTCGCCGTCCATTGCCTGTATGCAGAGCAATTGTATTTGCTTCTTTAGTGCCAGACCCCTTCGATGAAAATTGTCCTGTTCAGTTCCAGCAGTCAGTTAGAAAATTACTGTATCCTGAACCAGGGCATACTGCAATAGATCATTATAAACCTTATGAAGATATTCCCTACACTAATATAAAAGATAAAATGGAAGATAATCTGCGCAACCGGCTCTTGATGTTCATTGGTAAATTCTCAGATATCTATAGCGAAAACGAAAAGAAAGGTAAGAAAACGCCAGCAAAATCATTGCTCAGCGAACACAGCCTGATCAAATGGGAAAATAGAAATAATGCTAAAATCCTGGCTATTGCCAGAAAACTGATCTGGGTCGCTCATGACCCTTCCCAAAATACCTTGGAAGATTTTAATAAGCACCTGAAAGCAATCAAGAAGGCTGAAAAGGACTTATATAATAGCATAGACAGGCATAAAAAAACCAAAGAAATCAAAGCAAAAGAAAATACTTTGCAGGAAGCAATAGAAGACTTTTTAAGTCGTATGCCTAAGGTTTTCGATCCTTTTGCCGGTGGTGGCGCTATTCCCCTGGAAGCTGCCAGACTCGGATGCCGAACTTATGGCAATGATATAAACCCTGTGGCTCATATCATCCAGCGTGCCAGCACGGAGTTTCCGCAAAAGTATGGTAAACAGATTTATTATAGTGAAAAAGAATTTGAAAGACTATATGATGATTTAGTATTTGAAAGTATCCAGCATACAGAAATAGAATCTTATCAAGATGGCTTCGCTGTGGGTAATAGACTCGCTTTTGATGTGGAATATTTCTCCAGAAAAATGCTCCTCTTTGCTGAGGTTGAAATTGGTTTCCTCTATCCCACTGATAATGAAGGGAATGATGTTGTGGCTTATTATTGGGCACACTTTGCCCAATGCTCAAATCCTGCTTGTCAGGCAAAAGTGCCTATGCTCAGGCAGTTTTATCTTTGTAATAAACCAAATAAAAAAGTCTATCTTAAACCAGTAATTAAAGATAAAGAAATAAGTTTCGAAATCAAAGAAGGAGTTACCGAAGAAAAAGGATGGGCAAGCAGGGGAAATCTAATCTGCCCGGTTTGCGGAAGTACCACTGATGTGAAAACAATCAAAAAGCAAAAAATCAGTGGCATTATGAAAGAAAAGATCATTGCTGTTATTTATGATTCCGAGCATGGCAAAACTTATGATATTCCCTCTAATAAAGATTTTCAATTTGAAGATTTTATTGATAGAAATTTAATTAAAACTATCAGACCAATTGAAAAAATGCAGAGAAATTCTGCTGGAGGAGATACTTTTAGCTGGGGTATAGATAAATGGGGACAACTATTTTCCGATCGTCAATTGCTGGTTATGCAGACTTTGATAGAAAGTTTAGAAAGTGTTAAAGCAGAGATTTTCCAGAAATACGAAAAAAACTATGCTAATGCTCTAATTACTTATCTGTCTATATTAATTAATAAACTTTCTATGATAAATACAACATTTGGTAGGTGGAATGTTACTGGTGAGAAAATAGAGCATCCTTTCTCAAGACAGGCAATCCCCATGATTTTTGATTATCCAGAATCAAATCCATTTTGTGATGTTACAGGAAGTGCAAATAACCATTTAAATTGGATATTAAGATATATTGATACAGAAAGTCATTGTCCATTTTCTGCAACATGTAATAATACCGCCAGTGGAGACAGCAAACAGTTTAAAGAAAAGGAATTAAGTAGTGTTATTACAGACCCACCCTATTATGATGCTATAGCTTATGCTGACCTATCTGACTTTTTCTACCTTTGGTTTAAGCGCACAATAAGAGATATTTATCCTGTAAATTTTGCTACTCCACAAACACCCAAAACTGATGAATGTACAGCCTTAAAACACCATCATAATAACGATGCAAATGAAGCAAAGCTACATTTTGAAAATAAATTACTGGATATATTTAAGGCGATAGAGAGACAAACTTCAGGAATTGTATCAATCATGTTTGCTCATCAAAGCACAGAAGCCTGGACAACTCTTTGCAATTCCATCTTAAATGCAGAAATGAATATTACTGGCAGTTGGGCAATAAGCACAGAAATGGAATCAAGAATGATAGCTTTAGGTAATGCAGCATTAAAATCATCAGTAACCGTCTCATGTCAGCCCATTGTTAAAGCAGACTTTGGAGATTTTTCTGAGGTGCGAAAGGCGATAGAGCAGAACATCAAAAAAGAAGTGAAATATCTCTATAGTATGGGATTTCGGGGAGCAGACCTTTTAACATCCTGTTTTGGACAGGCAGCGAGTGAGATTGGCAAATACCTGCGAGTAGAAAAGGCAGATGGCAGTGAAGTAACAGTAGCAGAATTGTTGCAGTTTGCCCGGGAATCAGCTTTTGAAGCTATTATCAGCGATATAGAAACTGATGATGTGACCAGGTTTTATATCGGCTGGCTTAATTTATTTGGATTTAGTGAAACGGATCACGATAATGTGCGGAGGATCACTCAGATAGGCTTAGCCCTTGATCTAAGTGAACTGGAAAGGTGCAATATTTTAAAAAGCCACAAAGACAGGCATGAACTGGCAAACTATGAATACCGGATAGAAAAAGACAGCAAACTGGCAATGAACCAGAGAAATTTTGAGATAGACAAAGTACACCGGGCAATGTATATTTACGCCAAAGGCAGCCACAAAGAATTGATCTCATATCTGGCAAAGGTAGCTCAAGATAGTAGTTCACCTTTCTGGCGGGTTTTAAATTCTCTGAGTGAAGTATTACCTAAAGATATTATTGATCATCAGGCAGCAGCAGGGCTTATATCTGGAGAAGAGAATCTGCTGCGTGAAGTAAAACAGAATAAAGAAGAGCAGGTTGAACAAACCGATATGATGGATTTATTTGAATAGGAGGAATTGAAAGTGGAAAACAATAAGCATCAGGATAATTTATATAAGGCATTAGGGATATTTATTGAGTCCATGCGAGGTTATATAGTAAGGCTTTTAAAGCAGCAAAAGGGCAAGAAGTGGTTTGAGTGGTATTATGATTCGCTTTATCCGGCGCAAAGAGACTCCTGGATAGATGAGATGCAAAAGGGGCGTGAAGCCAAAAGTATGATTGATTACAGCAATTTAAAGGGTTTCTCATTATGCTTCAAAGATATTCTCAGAAATGATTTCGATAGAAAAGTAAATAATCTGCCTACCTGGTTTGATGAGCTGGCAGAAGTTCGCAATAAATGCCAACACTATCAGCCTGTGGATGAATTTGAAACCGAGCGAGCTTATGGTAACATGATCCAGATATTCAAGATACTGAATTTTAACGAAGAAGTGGAAGCTATTACCATCCTCAAAGAAAATAAAGAAGTTATCTCTTCTCAAGAGCAGAATTCTGGTATCCTTGTACCCTGGTTCAAAAACGTTATCCCGCATATAGATATCCAGAAAAACCAGCTTGATGAATCAGTGTTTGCAGCTAACCTTTCTGAAGTAGCGGAAGGCAGTGGTAGAGAAATATATCTAAATCCGGTAGTATTTTTTTCCAAGACTTATTTCACGGAAGGATTAAAAACAGTAGCCAAACGAATGATCAGCGGCTTAAATGGTGGTGAAGAGGCGGAAAATAGAGTGATTTCTCTGCAAACTGGTTTTGGTGGTGGTAAAACTCATACTCTTATTTCTTTGTATCATCTGGCAAAAGCTGGCAAAGATAAAATCAATTCTGGTATTATTGAGGAATTGTATCATAGAATTGGTTATCCAAAGTTTGAGCAGGCAAATGTGGCTGTTTTCACTAATACCACAAATGATCCCGTGCAGGGCAGGCAGATAGAAGGTTTGCATCTGCATACGCTTTGGGGTGAACTTGCCTGGCAGCTTGGTGGCAAAGAAGCTTATGAAATAATCAAAGAAAATGACCAGCAGAAAACTGCGCCCAAGGGTTTATTTATCAAGGTGCTGCAAAAATGTAAACCAGCTTTGATCTTAATTGATGAATTAGCTGATTATTGCATATCAGCCTCTGGCGTAAGCGTGGGCGCTTCTACGCTTAGCGACCAGACAATAAGTTTTATCCAGGAACTATCCGAAGCAATATCACGCACAGATAAATGTATGATGATAGCAACCCTGCCAGCCAGTGTGGTGGAAGTAGGTAATTCTCAGCAGGCAGCAGATATTCTCACCAGCCTTTCCAGTCGTCTGGGTCGTGTGGGTGCTGATACCAAACCGGTTGCTGATGAAGAAATATTTGATGTCATCAGGCGCAGATTATTTGAAAATCTGGGTGATGAAAATGTTCGTCAGCAGGTTGTTAGCGAATATATGCAATATTACCAGGAGCTGATGGATGAACTGCCAGGCGATGTTTTTGGGCAGCAATATAAAGAATTAATGCTGCGATCCTATCCATTTCATCCTGAACTTATCAATGTTTTCCGCAAAAGATGGGCAGCTAATCATGACTTTCAAAGAACCCGCGGTGTGTTAAGATTGCTGGCTACCATAGTTTCAGACCTATGGAAAAGACAAAATTCTCTGCTAAATGGTAATTTATTGATCCATACTTCTGACGTAAGGTTTCAAAATCTTGATGCCCTCTGCGGACAGTTAAAAAGGCTTTACGGCAATGGTTATGATGCTGTATTGCAGGCTGATATTAGTGGTATAAATTCTAATGCTGCAAAGATTGATCGTGATAGACCGGAGTATGGCAATGTGGAACTCACTCAGGGAATTACTTCCACTTTAATGCTTTCCAGTTTTGGTGGTGAGGGCTATAATAAAGGTCTTAATATCAAAGAAATAAAGCTCGATATCCTTAAGCCCGGTGGCATTAATCATAACAGCATTAATGGTGCTATCGATTCTCTGGAAGAAAGAGCCCATTATCTACATTATGCTGCTGCGGGTTCCGGCATCAAAAAATACTGGTTCTTTACTGAGCCTAATCTTAATATTATCATAAATCAGGCGAGAGCAGATGTTAAAAGTGATTCTGTCACTGTGGAGATTATCAAAAGACTAAATAAATATGCAGATAGAATTGAACTTTTTAGAGTGCTGGTTGCTCCTGCAGAAGATGTACCTGAACAGAAAAATCTTACTGTAATTATCACTCACCCAGATTACCTTGCCAATCCCCCAAAGCTAAATCGAGAGTTAAAAAATTACATTAGCAAAGTTGCATGCAAAAAAGGCAATTCTGAGAGAATATACAAAAACACTATTATCTTTCTGGTTTGTACTGAGTCCGGTAAGAGTCACGTAGATTCCGAGATCAGAGATTATCTTGCCTGCCTTAAGGTCAATAATGAATATAGAAGCCAGTTGGATAACACTAAACAAAGCGACCTTAGACGAAAAATAGATGATACATCTGCCCAGGCTGATAAGGCTATTGCAAGTGCCTATTCTTTAGTAATAAAACAGCAGAACACAGAGCAAAAGCTGCTTAGGATCAGGCATTTTAAAGATAACCTTGCTGTACAGTTTAATCAAAATATTATTAGCGAGTTGCGCGAACAGGAATGGCTGATTGATGGACTGGGACATAATCTATTACGGATTCATAACCTGCTGCCATTATCAGGTCAACCTGTTAAGGTCAAAGATATCTATGAAGCATTCTTAAGGTTTGATGATAAACCTATGATCAGCAGAAAAGAAGCAGTAGAAACCAGTTTAAAGAAGTATTGCCTGAATGGTGCTTTATGTATCGCTGCCGGAGATGGACAGGTGTTCACGAACTGCTTCTACAAAGAAGATGTACCATATTTTGATGTGGAAGATGATTCTTACTGGATATTAGATAAATCAGCTTATAAATCACCTGAAGAATCCCAGGAAGATGATAAAAAAGACGAAAATGGAAATACAACAGATAATCCCAAAGGGAAAAAAGATGAGCCGAATGATCAGAATTCTGATGAAATCAGGCAATTTAAATCTATTCAAGTAAACGGCAAAGTAAGCGTGGAAAACTACAATCAGATATTTACCAGCTTCATAATTCCTTTAGTTAAAAATAAAGTAGAAATTGAAATCAGCATTAAAGGCAAAAATACTGAAGCTAATCCATTAACAGAAAACAGCAAAACTTATAAAATAATCAAAGAATCAGCAAATCAACTTGGCTTGAATCTTGAAGAAGAAGAGTGATTTGAATGACTGGACAACAAAGTAAAGCGTGAGAACAAAGTTGATAGTGATCATAAAGCGGACTTTACGGCAATTTGGATATCCACCTGATATGCAGAAGCTGGCTACTGAGACAGTGCTTAAGCAGGCAGAGTTGATTGCAGCGGAATTGACTGGGGAGTAAACGAGGGCGCGAAGGAGTGATTAAATGTAATAAAATGTAATCCAGAGCTGGAATTGATGCTCAAGATACCCCAGAAATACTATCAACATTTCATCTAAATAAATACATTTTCAATCACATAACTGAAAATAATTCCGGATTTTACTCTTAAAGTGATTAATTACTATATTACTCCCTGACAAGCAATAAGTTATAATGCTTTACTGTCTTAAGTAATACTCCCTGTACCCTCCCTGTGGGTCCCCTGTGGGTTACAAGTGTATTAATATCACTTACATTAATATATTTTAACAGATGTACTGTGGTTGTATTTGCGAAATATAATTAATCAGGGCTGGGGAGTAAACGAAGGTGTGAAGATGAGAGGGGGGAATAATTGAAAATTGAAAATGTAAAATGTAAAATGTAAAATTAAATGTGTAATGTAATCAGAGCTGGAATAAACGAAGATGAGAGGGTGAGAAGTAAACTTGGCTGGTATTTCAATAAAATTGTTCGCGTTTGTTCGCGGCTAAATAAAATTGAGGTTATGATAATGGAATGTTTTCTTACCGCAGATAACACGGAGAATAATATTTAGTCATAATGAAGGCTGGTGGATTCCAGTTAAGAAAATAAAAAGGTTCTTGACATAACTTTTCAGAGTTGAAATATACAATTTAGTTTTTGGGGAAAATATAATTATAAGAAAAAATGGGATCGGGTTTCTTGGGTTTAATTGCTTTCAGGTATTTATGTAATGGTAAATATCTTTAATAAGTAATAAAATAGAGTATTTTTGTTAAGATATATTATTAACAAAGGAGAATTTTTATGAAGAAACATATTATTTTACTGTTATTAGTGTTATTTTCTGTCCCGTTGTTAGCAGAAGTAATTCAGGTTGGAAATGGGACAACGGCAGATTACTATATACCAATAAATTTCTGGTGGAAGAACGGTCTATCTGAATCCATTTACTTTGCAGATGAAATTGCAGCAGGTGGGATTAATGGTGGTGCAATTACCGGTGAAATTACTGAAATGACTTATTCTTACTATTTTAGGCAAAACCTGTCTGATTTACCCTTTAATATCTGGATGGGTGAGACAACATTAGACGCTTTACCGGAAACGTGGATATCTGCTGGATTATTGACACAGGTATTTAGCGGGAATCTGAGTTTTACAACAGGTGAAGGCGAATTACAAATCATATTTGATGAGCCATATATTTATAATGGTGACAACCTTGTTGTCATGGTTGAGCGTGTGATGGATACTGAATATTATGAAAACGATAATGACTTTTACTATGAAGATACGCCGGAACATGAAGGACGCTCACTTTCTAAAGCAAGTGATACTATCGATTATGATCCTTATTTTCCTCCGGCATCACCATCAATGCGTTCCTGGGTACCAAATACGCAGTTTGTAATTGATGTTGATGGGGTTGGTTCGCTTAATGGCTATGTTTATGATTCAACAACAAATGAAGGTATTGAGGGTGTAAATGTGGAAATGACCCCGCAGGGACGATTTACAGCTCTAACGGATGCTAACGGTTATTATGAGTTTTCGGGATTATTTGCCGGTGACTATGAAGTTTACGTAAATATTTTTGGATATTATGATGAAACTGTAATGGTGACACTTTTAGAAGATGAGACCATACAGCAGGATTTTAATCTTGATCCTTTTGAGAATGCTGACATCACCGGAAGAGTGGTAGGCAGCGATAATCCAACCGTTGGAATTGCTAATGCAGAACTCAGCCTTGACGGAATTGAGAATTATGATACAGTTTCCGATAATGACGGTTATTTCACATTTAGTGGTGCTTATAGTAATGCTGTTTATCAGTTAATAATAGTAACTGAGGGATATGAAACTTATGTGGGTGAGGTAAATCTTGGTACTGCTAACCTTGATCTGGGAGACGTAATCGTTAATGAGATTACTTTCCCTGTTGATGATGTGATTGCAGAAGCTAATGCAGAAGATAGTGAAGTGAACCTAATTTGGGATGCACCAATATTTTCAACAAATGAATTTTTCGACTTTGAGGATGGAAATGGAGAATTCACAGCCGATATGGGTTGGGAATGGGGAATTGATTCTGGCACAGGCAATGCCAC
>JAVCDJ010000008.1 GCA_030765845.1 Candidatus Stygibacter australis | reverse complement strand
AAAATGTTGTGATACCCATTCTGTTTTCTTTTGCTTGCGACCCGGTAATTTTATTTCAGGTATATAGAGATTTTCTCCAATCTCATAAACACGCTTCACTTTTTCCTGATTTTCACCAAGATAGGAATCATTACCATCAAAATTTAATTTGGTTCTTTGCTCAGTATATTTTTCAGCCCGTTCATCACTGATTGCCCAGATTCTTTTCCACGATCCATTATATAATTTCAAGGTCCCATTTCTGTCTCGAACTGATATTCCAATAGGAGAACCATCAATAACTGCCTGGCTGATAGCTTCGCTTTCATTAAGGGCTTTACTGGTGATTTTATACTCAAGCCTGAGATTTTTCTCAAAAAGCTCTCTTTCTATAGCTGGTACTAATCGATGTAGTTTATCTTTTAAGATGTAATCCTGAGCTCCGGATTTCATGACAGATACGGCAACATCTTCTCCCATTGTGCCGGATACCATGATAAATGGCAGGTCAAGACCAGTTTCCTTTAAGATCTCCAATCCGTCTATGCCGGTAAATTGGGGCATGGAATAGTCTGAGATTATAAGATCCCAATCTTCAGCAAAGAGAAGTTTTTTCATATCATTACCAGAGAATACTCGCTGATATGATACTTCCTTCCAGGCTTTGCGTAATTCTCTGAGGATTAGGGCAGCATCTGAGGGATTGTCTTCAAGCATCAATACTTTTATCAATTCTTTCATATCTTCTCTTTAATTTTATTCACCATTTTCCTATTCGACAAAAGAGCATTTTGCAAAAAAAAGTCAATACTTATTAAATTCAATGGATTTATACAAGGATTAACGTTCTGATTGAAAAACTATATTTCACAGCTTTCCGATTGCTGATAAGAAAATAGAAATTCACTCTGAAATCATTTGATAATAAGGATGTCAATCCACTTTCAGGCCCATTGTGAATTTCAGGTGGAGCAACTAAGCATAATGCACAAAATAATGTCAGTA
The DNA here is from genome assembly GCA_030765845.1 of Candidatus Stygibacter australis. NCBI lineage: Bacteria > Pseudomonadati > Candidatus Cloacimonadota > Cloacimonadia (SeqCode) > Cloacimonadales (SeqCode) > Candidatus Stygibacter > Candidatus Stygibacter australis. The sequence goes on along the minus strand of JAVCDJ010000008.1, from coordinate 3,124 downwards.
TGTGCTAAGTTGTTTTTCTTAGCCTATTCCACATAGATATCAGAAGATTTTCTGGTGACCGGATCATCAGATTTTAGAGCATTTTTCTATTTATACTGGATTGAAATATCACTATAAAAATATTCAGTCTAAGAAAAAGTATAGCTTATTAATTAGATCACAAAAATAAATTCAGCTCCATCTTGATGATTTATTACTTCTATGGTTCCCTTCATATTATTTTCGATCATCACTTTTGTCATATAAAGACCAATACCAGTATTATTTAAATTACTTTTTGTGCTTGAATACAGTACAAATAATTTATCTTTTACACTCACATCAATGCCACCACCGTTATCTCGGATTGAAATCACTGCCTTGTCATTTTCAATTATAAATTTTACCCAGACCTTAGGCTCTTCAATCTGCCGACTGATCAGTATCTCATAGGCATTATTAAGTACATTTAAGATCGCCTGAGAAAAATCCGATGGGTAGCCAGTTATGATATAACTATCTGAAAGCTCTAACTGGAGATTTATTTTGCTGTTGGTAAATTTATCTTTCATTAAGTCTATTGTTTTAAGAAGATATTTCTTAAGGTCAAAATCACAGATCTCCTTTCCAGATTGATATAAAAATCTAAAATCATCAATTGATTGAGAGAGATTTTTAAGCAATTTCATAGAGAAAGTGATTTTTTCATTTAAAAAGTCTTCTGTTAATTCATCAAATTCATATGCTTCACTTAAGGACTGAACGGTTACACCGATAGCATTTAATGGCTGTCTCCAGTGATGGGCAATACTGGAGATCATTTCTCCAATTGATGCCTGGTGGGACTGCTCCATAATTATATGATCTTTTTCTCGGAGATTATTGACTGCTATTTCAACTTTTTTCTCCAAATCTCGATGCAGGATTCTTAAGTCTTCCAAGGCTGTCTGCAGGTTATCTTCAAATTGTTTACGTTCAATAGCTTGAGCTATTTCATTAGACACAAAGCTGATCAGATCCAGGTCTTTTTCTGATCCAGCATTGGGATCATCCATACTTTGAAAATATATCACCCCAATAGTCTTTTTATTAGTTTTCAAAGGAGCTCCCAGCCAAACGAGTGGAATCGGCTCAAAAACATCAATAATATTTTCTGCTGCCATATTTCGAATGTCCTGACCTTTAAAAAGTATTGGTTTTCCTTTTTTCAAAACAAAAGAAGAGAGAGAATTCTGGCTGACTAATGGATGATTTTGATCAATATCTCTTTCAAATGGAAATGTTAGTTGATCCTTTTCCTCATTATAAAGGGCAACATGGATATTTGAAATGTTAATAATTTTAATTAGGTATTGTTTGATTTTTTTATAAAGATCTGGCAGATTTTCTGAACTGCGTACAGTAGTAGAGATATTATATAAAGTCTCCAATAGTATTCGAGATTGCATCAGTTCAGTTATGTCTTTCATAATATGAACAGCTCCGTGGAATTTATTAGATTCATCAACAATGGGATCCAGTGTAATCCCATACCATTTATTATTAAAACTAATCTGAGTTTGGACACGTTTCAGAGTTTCCTTCGTTTTTCTAAAAGGGCAATCATCTTTGTCTGGAAGCTCAAGAACATCATAACAGAATCTACCAATAATCTCCGATTCTGGCATATTAAAAGTATCAAGTGATGCAGTATTAATTTGCTTGATCAGACCTTCAGAATTAACCAGCATGATACTATCGGCAATTGATGAGAAAGTTTTTGCCCAGGCTGTTTCAGAAATGCGCAGTTCCTCTTTAGTTTCTTTATTTAGCTTTCGAGTCTCCCATTCGCTCAGCTCTCGCTCTATTGCCGGGATCAATCGGTCGAGTTTATCTTTAAGTATATAATCTTGAGCTCCCGCTCTCATTACATAAACAGCAACATCCTCGCCCATTTTTCCTGAAACCATGATAAAGGGAATATCCTGTTTTGATTCCTGCAATATATCTAAAGCATCCAGTCCCGTAAATTGCGGCATGTGATAATCTGAGATTATGATATCCCATTCCTGTTCCGATAAGGCTCTATGCATATCCTCAGCAGTAAAAACTCTCAAGAAATTAATATTTTGCCATCTCTTATAAAGAGCTCTCTCCAGTAACTTAGCATCTGAAGGGTTATCTTCTAAAAGCAGTACATTTATGTTTTTCTTACACAACATTAATTTCCTCCCTCAACATTAAGCTGATCAGTTTTCCTGTAAGCTGAAATAAATTATCGTTCCCTTTCCAGGTTCACTTTCGGCAAATACCTTACCACCGTGTTTATCAATTATTCTTTTTACGATAGCCAATCCAACTCCTGTTCCTTTGTATAATTCGGTGGAGTGCAATCTATGAAAGATTTTAAAGATATGATGAGCATGATCCATATCAAACCCAATTCCATTATCTTTTACATAAAAATATTTATCACCTTCCCGGTCAATTAATCCTACTACAATCTCCAATTTATGATCTGGATGACGATATTTGATAGTATTTTCAAATAAATGCGTAAAAAGCAATTTAATCTGTACCGCGTCACCGGATGCCGTTTTAAGGTCAGCTATCGTAAGATCAATATCTTCTTTTTTATTGCCTGATTGAAGGTGATTATAGGCATTCCAGGCAATTAATCCCATATCAAGAGTTGATGTTTTAAGCGGAATTCTGCTTAACCGCACATAGTATAATAGATCTTCGATCAATTGTCCCATCATCCAGACATTCGCTTCTATCACATCCAGAAGTTTCGTCGCTTCTTCATTAAGTTGCTGACTATGATCTTCCCTTAATATCTCCGAAAACCCTCCAATCGCACGCAATGGAGCCTTAAGATCATGCGAAATAGAATAGCTGAATTCCTCAAGTTCATGGATCGTCTTTTCCAGCTCCTGAGTTCTTTTCTGTACCCTTTCTTCTAATTTCTCATTTAATATTTTCAGTTGCTCTTCATTTTTCTTGCGTTCATCAATATCAATGTGACAACCTAACATTAGCAGAGGTTCACCATCATCTGACCATTCGACGATCTTTCCTTGACTCTGCACCCATTTCCAGTCACCGGATTTTGTTTTAAGCCTGAATTCTTCTTTAAAATGCCCATGATTGATTCTAATATATT
>JAVCDJ010000007.1 GCA_030765845.1 Candidatus Stygibacter australis | reverse complement strand
TTGCAACCTCAAGCTATTACTTACTGTGAACCATGGCAACTTGATAAACTGGCTCAAACTAAAAATTCTCAACAGGTTGTGGGTTTAATAAAAGCTGAAAAACAGCCCATAATTAAAAAGGATTTTCTCCTTTATTTCGATAGTATCTCCGAACCAGGAAATCTGGGGACAATATTCAGAACTGCATTAGGATTGGGTGTGGATGGCATTATCACTTCACCGGGATGCTGTGAGTTATTCAATCCCAAAGCGGTCAGGGCTTCTATGGGTGCTATATTAACACTGCCTTCCGAGGAGCATGATCATGAATGGTTGTATGATCAACCAGGAAAGATACTGGTTACTTGCCTGGAAAATTCCCAGCCCATTACTTCTTTTAAATCTATTCCTAAACCCAGCATTTTGGTTATTGGTTCAGAAGCTCATGGTATTGATCCAGAGATTATTGTCAAAGCTGATCTGAAGCTGAATATTCCCATGTCAAATGCGATGGAATCGCTAAATGCGGCTGTAGCTGCGGGTATAATTATTTATTATCTGACTGCGAATGAAAATTCTTGATACTAAAGGACTGCTCTGGCTGGCGCCCTTAGCAGGTCTAACGGATTCTCCCTTCCGCACGATATGTAAAAAGTGGGGAGCAGATATCGTGGTCAGTGAAATGGTCAGTGCTGATGGTCTTAAATATTCTTATAATCAAACAATTCCCTATGCCAGATTCACAGAAATTCAGCGACCTGCCGGTATCCAGATATTTGGCTCAAATCCTGTTGTTATGCAGGAAGGAGCAGAATTGATAGCTCGAATATCACCCGATTTTATCGATATAAATATGGGTTGCCCTGTTAAGAAAGTAATAAAACGTGGAGCTGGAAGTGCACTAATGCGCAATCCTGAACTGGCTGCCAATATCGTAAAATCAGTTAAACAGGTTTGTGACAGCTATAATCTACCATTAACAGTTAAAATCCGTTCTGGTTGGGATGTGCAGTCTCGCAATGCAGTCGATTTTGCTTTAATATTGCAGGATGCTGGAGCTGACCTGATCATTATTCATCCTCGCACACGAAGCCAGCAATATGCCGGCAAAAGTGACTGGGATATAATCACTCAAATAAAAGAAACCCTGGATATTCCCGTAATCGGTAATGGTGATATTATGACCCCAGAAGATGCTTTGACAATGGTTAAGAAAACTAAATGTGATGGAATAATGATCGGCAGGGCAAGTATCGGCAAGCCCTGGATATTCAAGCAGATCAAGTTATTGCGTGAAACTGGAAAGCTCTGGACACCCACACCAGATGAGATCATCGCCACTATCAGAGAACATTATGAACTTGTTATTGCAGAAAAAGGTGAAAGGATTGCTCTCATGGAGATGCGCACGCACCTTTCTGCTTACACAAAAGGCTATCGGGATTCTGCCAAAGTACGGGCATATATTAATCAATCCCTGGATATAGAATCACTGCTTAAAATGATCGAAGATCTTATTATGACGGTTCAATATAAGTAATTGATTTCATTGCGGGTTTTCAATTTTTGGGGAATTGACATTTTCCCTGAAAGGGATAAACTACCTTGAGTTTGGATATTTTACAAATTCTATATTTTTTCAACTCTTATAATGTTGTTAAGCCAAACCTTAATATATGTTTAATGTCTGTAATATAATAACTTACCCCTCTCATTAACCACCAAATTCATTTGTTGGTCAACGAGAGCTTACAGAAAGTAGTGGCTTCAGCTACTTCCCACAAATCTAATTTTGTTATACAATAATGGATATTCTCGTAATGATATGAATTATATAGAGAAGTCACTGAAGTGACTACACTATCGTATGTACATAAATACCACCAACTGGAGTTGGTGGTTAATAAGATGGACCCGTAAATGTCTAAACTCCAGATATTTTAATCCCTTTCAGGGATAAAGTACCCTTAAAGATTGAACAGTTTCCGATGAATTTGTAAATTAGGCAAATAAATAATTTGACAATTAAAACCCTTCAACGATTATATTAATATGGATGAGAAAAAAGAGTTGCTGATACAAGCCAGGTATGAGGAGAAAAGAAACTGGTTGAAAGCTCGAAAACTATTGAGTGAAGGACTTAAAAAGCGTCCTGATTCTGCTGAACTGGCATTAGAACTGGCGAAATTGTATTCAAAAAAGAAGCAGTATAGGCGAGCAATAAGTGTGTGCCAGAATACATTGCTATACACAGATAATGAGGAGCTTCTAATTACCATAGCTAATTGTTTTCTGAGCATGAGAGAATATCATGTAGCAGTTAGTTATTATAAAAGGATCAAGCGAAAAAGTCCAGAGCTCTTCTATAATAGAGCTGTGGCATTAGCAAGGACCAAGCAATTTGATGAAGCTGTAAAATATGCCAGGAAGGTGCTGGATTATGATGTAAAATCTGCTGTTCCGCACATATTACTGGGAGAGCTTTATTTCAATAAAAAAGAATTCAATACAGCAGTGAAATGCTGTAATCAGGCAGAGGCGATCGGCGGGCTTAGCAGTGAGATATGTTTTTTACGAGGCATGTGCTGGCTTGCGCAGCAGAATTATTTAAAAGCATATTGGGATTTTCATAAGGGAGAGATATTTAAAATGAAAAATCCCGAATATTATCGTAGTTATGGTATAGTCTGCGAGGGGATTGGGAAAACAGACAAGGCAATAGAGCTTTTGCAAAAGGCAATAAGTATCGCGCCAGAAAGACCTGGAGCGTATTTGGAATTGATCAGAGTATATTTATTGCATAATATGCTGGATGCGGCAGGAGAATTACTGCAAGCAGCGAGAAGTTCATTACCGGAAGATTTTCCTTTGGCTATGATGTATAATAGAATTATTGACCGATTAACAGAGGGTCATCAATAAGGCTAAAAATCCCTTGAGGAGGAAGAATGAAAGCTAATAAAGCGTTTTTTATTGCTATATTTATAATATTTATAGTCTCATTTTTGCAGGCAGAAGACCTGCTGATCAGAATTTCAACACCTGACAAGAAGGTCACTAACTGGTTAAATATTAATCAGTTATCTGATAGAATAACCTATAATCGGGAATACATGGAAATTATGGCAAATCAGGAGATCATCGATTACCTGGCATTAAATCAGGTGGAATACAGCGTGATCAAAACCGAGTCTGATCTGATCCGTGATCTGGAGAATTACCGTTCTTATGATGAGATGTATGAAGATCTTGTGAATTTCACTGAAACATATCCAGAAATCACAAGTCTTACTTCATTAGGACCTTCTATGTGTCATCAGTATTATCTGGATGGAAACGATAATTATGTTGATTTTCAGCATGAAATCTGGTGTTTGAAAGTTTCAGATAATCCAGAAGTGGAAGAAGATGAGCCTAATGTGTATTTTTCCAGTTTGATCCATGCGCGGGAAACAATCAGTCTGGAAGTGGTAATGACCTTTATGGAGGAATTCTTTGCGGATTACGGAACTGATCCTGAGATCACGGAATTTATCACAAATAATCAAATCTGGTTTGTTCCTTTGATCAATCCCGATGGTTATAAAGTTGTACATGATGAGCTTCATTTATATCATCGCAAAAATATGCGGGATAATAATGAAAATGGAGAACCTGATTATAGTACAACTGATGGTGTGGATATGAATCGTAATTTTG
>JAVCDJ010000006.1 GCA_030765845.1 Candidatus Stygibacter australis | reverse complement strand
CCCAGATAAATTTATGCTCTCCTGAAGTAAGGAAATCATTCACCAGGGATTTGACTTTCTGTCCTTTAATATTGAAGATATTCAGTTCTGTTTTTCCTGCCAGGGGGAGAATAAACGAGATCATAGTAATCGGATTAAAGGGATTAGGGTGATTTGAAAGCTGTAAACCTGCGAGTGGAATAGTAATTTCAGGATCATCTATACCGAGCTCTGTATCTAATAAAAGTGGTAAGCTAAAACGACCAATATCCGTAAACACAAATAAAGAATCATAATAAAAATCACGCGTGAGAGCATTCGGAGGAAGATCCCTGTAGATACTATATTCAAGAGAATCGCCAGGCACAAAAACATAAGGGAATTCCGGAGTCCAGGGCATATGGAAGAAATAGACATCATGGTGAACTGTATAGGAGATATCATTGATAATTATTTCTGTTTGAGATATGTTTTTAAATTTTAAAGGCAGATACATCTCTTCACCCACCAGAAAAACCAGAGAATCGGGAGTGAAATCTATGTAGTCATCCTGCAGGAAAGGCTGCAATAGAAAATCAACATTTTCAGTAGTAACTCCGGCAATAACTTCAACGTTATCAATTGTCTGAGTTAAATAACCTTCCAGGGTAGCAGTGACGTTATATTGCGGAGCACCGGCACCAATTGTGATAAGATAATCCCCCTGGGCGTCCGGATGGACAGGTTTGCCTGCACCTACCAAAACATCTACAACGTTGCCATTACCATTTTCCAGAACAATATTACCGCTAATATATCCGGGGTTTGTGATAGTATCAGCTTCATAACAGCCTATATCTACAATTTGAGTAAGGTCACCATTACCGTCCTTTATTCTGTAACTACCCTCTAAATCATAATCAGGCAAGTTCAATCCTGTAGTGTCAGTAGTTCCGGCATCAATGCAGGCACTGGTCAGCGAAAGGTGATAATTCCCAACATCAGGATCAATAAAACCGGGGTTAAGCAAAGTATTTCCGCCCAGATCATGAATGTTAGAGGGGATATAATTTTCAATACAGCAGTTACGGAGATAAACTGTTGTATCGCTATAAAAATCAGCTCCGTTATCCCAGAAAATACAATTTGTTATAGTGGCTTCAACATCAGAATCACATTTAAAGGCAACACTGGTACTATTAACAAAAGAATTATTAAGAAACACCGCAGATGAAGAACCGCAATAAACAGCGCTTGAATTATTTTTAAACAGATTATTAATTATAATCCCCTGTCCAGTCGATATTCCTCTGAAATTTGCGGAGATAATATTATTTTTTATTATAATATCGCTACAATTCACAACCAGAATTCCATTTGAAGGAAAATAATTACTGCCTATAATCACGTTGTGATCAATAATAGGCTGACCGGACACTGCCATAATACCCCAATTGCTAATATTGTATCCAGGCACCGAAATATGATTATTATAAATGTATGGCGCAGAATCATCAAGTACATGAATACCACGAGAAGCATTCTGAATAGAATTATCCGCTATCCAGGGAGAGGAGTTACCTTCACATCTGATGCCAGCTCCTGTATGGACATTAATGGCATTATTAATGATCTGAGGTGAAGCAGAGTCACAGAGAATCCCGAATGACATATTTTGACCTTCTCCGATACTAAATCCTTTGATCATTGCCTCTTCTGTCTCATTATTTTCAAATATAACGATGTACTCCTGAGTACAGGAAATAATCGTCGAAGTAATATATGATTCATCTCCGGTTGTTAAGAACAAAGATCCTACTACTATATTTTTCCCGTCAAAATTGATCCTTCCATATTCTCCAGGATATACCAGAACAGTATCACCATCAGCCGCAGCATCAATGCCATCTTGAATAGTAGCGTAATCAGAGGGAATATTAATTATTAACCCGGATAAGTTATATACTATAATTATACATAAGGCAAAAAGTACTTTTTTCATTGTTCCTCCTATAAATTCATCTAAATTATTATTTACTTCTATAGAAATAATTTACATAATCTAAAATATTTTGTCAAGAAATATTAATCATAGCTGGTATCCTGCTGGATTTACATAAGAAGTTATACGTGAGAAGAATAGAACACTGATGCCACCATCCTACACCTACTCCGTCATTAAGTTAGGGAGCACTTACAGAAGGCTACGGCACGGCAGGCAGATTACACAGATCAACACGGAGCGGGAAATTGAAAATGTAAAATGTAAAATTAAATGTAATGTAAGAATTTTAGCAACGAGCAATTACGAACAAAACGAACTGAAGAAGTATAAGATGGATATTAGATGTTTTACTGTTTTTTAGTTCGTCTTGATCGTTTTGTCTTGATGAGCCGTAAGCTTGCTAAGACTATTAGTTGCTCATAATAATAGTGATCATCAGCGAAAGAATAAATGTAATGTAAGAGCTTGAAACCCTGACAGTACTGACAGGCACGAATAATGTAATATAATGTATTTTTTAAAAGAGCTATTTAATTTTTATTCTCTTTTATCCGTGTAGTCCGTGTAGTCTGTGGTTGAACTCTTCACTCTTCACTCTTCACTCTTTACTCATCTCAGTTTCGACTCACGACTCACTAATTCACCTATTCATACTTCAATGATTCAACCGGATTAGCATTTGCGGCTCTGTAAGTTTGGACAAAAACCGTTATAATTGCAATAATGAGAGCTGTGATGCCAGCTCCAGCAAAAGTTATCCAGGAAATTCCGGTTTTAAAGGCATAATTTTCCAGCCATTTATTCATCATAAACCAGGCAAGAGGCATGGCTATTATGTTAGAGATGATTACCCATTTAGTAAATTCCATTATCAACAGTGTGATCAGTCCACTCACAGATGCACCCAGAACCTTGCGAATACCAATTTCCCTTGTCCTGCGTTCCACCACATAAGTAGCGAGTCCAAATAATCCGAGGCAAGATATAAAAAGCGTTAGCGCAGTGAAAATCTTAAAGAGATAGCCCATATTATCTTCAAACTCATAAAGCTGCTCAAAGGATTCATCTAAAAATGCGTAATCAAAGGGAAACTGAGTGACAAATGCTTTCCAGTTATCTTCAATTGAATCCATAATCTCACTTACATCACCATCGGCAGTCCTTATCAGGATATAATTGAGGTAACCAGGAAAATAGGTAAGTATCAAAGGATCAATTTTAAATGATTGATGCTTAAAATTGAAATCCTTAACCACGCCAATGATCTTTCCTTTTCTGCCCCACATATCAAACATCCTGCCTACCGCATTTTCATTTGTATAGCCGATCCGCTTTATGGCAGTTTCATTGAGAATATAGTTCTCTCCGTCATTAGCAAATTCCTCACTATAACCTCTCCCTGCCACAAATCCCATTTCACAGGTCTCAAAATAGTCATAATCAATACCTTCAAAACTGAAGATCGGATCGTCTTCCTCAGGCTTGCCTTCCCAGTCAAGACCACTGGCAACGTAGCCAATATCCGTGATTATACTTGAACAGCGTGAAACGTCAGTTATGCCGGATATTTTAAGAAGCTCTTCTTTAAATTCGGGAAATTTCTCTACCAGTTCACCTTTAATTGGCAGATATATCAGGTTGTCTTTATTGAATCCCAAATCTCTTTCCTTCATGAAATTCATTTGCTGGAAAACTATCAGCGTGCTTATCATCAGAGCAATTGAAAGAGAAAACTGGATGACTACCAGAATACTGCGCAATATTTTCCCTGTTTTTCCCTTGCTGAAAGCACCTTTCAATACAGTGATGGGTTTAAAAGACGAAAGGAATATTGCCGGGTAACTGCCTGCAAATAAACCAGTAAAAATTGTGATACCCAGCAGCTGCAGGGAAAAATTTAAATCCCAAAGCTGATTAAACGCGTCATTGATGGGAGCAAAACGATCTGCAGATGCAATAATGATGCGCGCAGTCAGTGCTGCAATTAACATGGCGATCACAGCGAGTAAAAGTGATTCACTGTAAAATTGCCTTACAAGCTCTCCTCGCTGAGCTCCCACAACCTTTCTGATGCCGACTTCTTTTGCCCGTAAAGATGAGCGCGCAGTTGAAAGGTTCATAAAATTGATGCTGGCAATGATCAGCACGATCAACCCCACTGCCAGAAAGATATAAATGTATTGGATTGCTCCATTGCCATCCAGATTATAAAGGTGTATTTTACTGAGTGGCTGCATCCAGAGATAGCATACTTCCTGATCGGGATTCAGGTCATTAGGCACACTCCATATCTTTTTTCCCAGATCATCAATATCTACGTTAGCGTCAGTCATGATCAATGTTTCCCCACTGATATTTCCCCACTGCCCCAAAAAACCCACATCAATTTCCTGAAAGAGATTAACTGACATAAAATAACCGAATTCGTAAGTAGCATTTGCCGGGAAATCACGAATTACGCCGGTAACAGTATAGTCTCGTACATCATTTCTGCGGATCACTTCCCCTACTGGATTTGCTTTACCAAAATATTTCTCTGCCACTGTTTCGGTCATCACGATGGCATAAGGATCATCAAGCATGGTATTTATATCACCATGAATTGCCTCAATTGAAAACATTTCCAGAAAATCGGGGTCTGTGTAAACGAGGTTGTTTTCCATAAAAGTTTTATCTTCATAAACCATCAATCCACTGGTTTGATAAATATGGCAATTGTGGGTAATTTCGGGAAACATTTCCTTCAATGTGGGACCCGTGGGCTCTGGTGATGATTGGTAACGCTCAGTTTCTGCTGATAGATGAAATTCCGTATTTACTCTATAAATCCTATCATAGTTTGGCAAATGACGATCATAACTTATCTCATAGATGCTTGATAACAATATGATGATGCAAACCGTCATGGCAATTGCCAATCCGGCAATATTAATAAAGGAAAATCCCTTATGATGCAAAATATTGCGCAAAGCTGTAACCAGGTAATTCTTGAACATTACTTACTCCCTTATCCAAACATTTCCCCAGAAACAAAAAATGATAAAAATAAATCACGATTTAAAGTCAAGCCCTATTATATTTATAGTCTTCAAATCTTTTTCAGGGAATTTTGCTACCAGTAGAGTAGAGACAGGTTCAGAATTTCCATTCCCTGTCCCCCTCATCAAACCGTGCATGCGGTTTTCCCGCACACGGCTTACCGACAAAGTTCGTTCCAAGCATTCACTTTTTCAGTCAACTTATTTCAGGACGGGTCAACTCTTCACTCTTCACAGATCACAGATCATCAGTCACTCTTCCCCCTCAATAGATATTTTTCATTGACACATAAAGGTGTGTAAAAAGGAATGTTGTTTCGCTGATAAAAAATAGTAAAAAAACATAAAGTATTAAAGGAGAAGAAGATGGAAAAGAAGCGAGTATATCTCTTTGGCGGAGGAGCTGCCGAGGGTAAGACTGAAATGAAAAACCTTCTTGGTGGAAAAGGAGCAAATTTAGCTGAGATGAATTTGATCGGTGTACCTGTTCCTGCCGGATTTACAATAACTACTGAAGTATGCACTGAATATAATAAATTAGGCCATAAAGAAGTGCAGAAGCTTTTATGGGATGAATTAGGAACTGGAATCAAACATATAGAAAAGATCATGGCCAAGAAATTTGGTGATAAAGCCAATCCTCTATTGATCTCAGTACGTTCCGGAGCTCGGGTATCAATGCCGGGAATGATGGATACAGTACTCAATCTGGGACTTAATGATGATGTAGTGGCAGGACTGGCAGCCAAAAGTGGAAATGAGCGTTTTGCCTGGGATAGCTATCGCAGATTCGTGCAGATGTATGGCGATGTGGTACTGGGAATGAAGCCGGATAATAAAAATGATATAGATCCTTTTGAACTTATAATTGAAGAGATGAAAGAAGCGAGAAAAGTGGAACTGGATACTGAATTGACCACAGAAGACCTGAAAATACTGGTTGACCAATTCAAAAAAGCAGTTAAAGCTAAGACAGGTCATGACTTCCCAACCGATCCCTGGGAACAGCTCTGGGGAGCAATCACAGCGGTATTTGACAGTTGGAATAATGACAGAGCTAAATTATTCCGTAATATGCATAAATTTTCCCATGACTGGGGAACAGCAGTAAATATCCAGGCTATGGTTTATGGCAATATGGGTAAAAACTCCGCAACTGGAGTAGCTTTTACACGTGATGCAGGGACTGGTGAAGACCTTTTTAATGGTGAATACCTGATAGATGCTCAAGGTGAAGATGTGGTAGCCGGAACCAGAACTCCCCAGGAGATTTCCCGGATAGGTAGTGAACGCTGGGCAGCCCTGGCAGCAGTATCAGAAGAAGAACGTGCAGCTAATTATCCTTCACTTGAAGAAACCATGCCAAGATTATATAAAGAACTTGTGGAAGTGGAAACCAAACTGGAAAATCATTATTCTGACATGCAGGATCTGGAATTCACAATCGAAGATGGACGCTTATGGTTACTGCAAACGCGTACTGGTAAGCGTACCGGTTCTGCAATGGTGCGCATGGCAATTGAAATGCTGGCTGAAGGTATGATCGATGAAAAAACAGCACTCATGCGTGTGGAGCCTAATAAACTTGATGAGCTTCTGCATCCTGTATTTGATCTGGACGCTTTGAAGAAGGCAAATATTATCGGTAAGGGTTTACCTGCCTCTCCTGGCGCAGCAACCGGACAGATAGTATTCATGGCAGAAGATGCAGTAGAATGGGCAGAAGCCGGTAAGAAAGTTATCCTTGTGCGTATAGAGACCTCACCGGAAGACCTGGCAGGGATGAATAAAGCAGAAGGGATTTTAACTGCCCGTGGCGGTATGACTTCTCATGCAGCCGTGGTAGCCAGAGGAGAAGGCAAATGCTGTGTATCCGGTGCCGGCAGTATAAAGATCAATTATAAAGCCAAAACAATGACCTGTAACGGCGTAGTATATAAAGAAGGCGACTGGATATCATTAAATGGCTCTAAGGGCGAGATATATGAAGGCAAGATACTAACCCGTATTCCTGAAGTAAGTGAAAATTTCAGCAAACTGATGAAAATGTGTAATAAATATACCCGCATGTATGTGCGGACAAATGCCGATACACCAAAGGACAGCAGAATTGCCAGAGAATATGGTGCACAGGGGATTGGACTTACCAGAACAGAGCACATGTTCTTTGAAGGCGAACGCATCATGGCAATGCGTGAAATGATACTTTCTGAAGATGTGGCAGGACGCCGTAAGGCACTGGCAAAACTTCTGCCCTACCAGCGAGAAGATTTTGAAGGGATATTTACTGCTATGGACGGTTTTGGGGTAACAATACGACTTCTGGATCCTCCCCTGCATGAATTTGTACCTCATGAAACTAAGAACCAGCAGGAACTGGCTGATAAGATGGGTATCAGTCTGGCAGATGTTCAGCAGAAAGTGCACGATCTGGCAGAATTTAATCCTATGCTGGGACATCGTGGCTGCCGTCTGGGAAATACCTATCCGGAAATTACTGAGATGCAGGCTCGTGGTATCATTGAAGCAGCAGTAAATGTGAAAGCAAAAGGCGTGGATGTTCATCCTGAGATCATGGTTCCTCTGATCGGCAAGATCGAGGAATTTGAGATGCAGGAAAAGATCATCCGTGCAACAGCTGAGAAAGTTTTTGCTGAAAAAGGTGTTCGGGTAGATTATCTTGTGGGAACTATGATTGAAATTCCCCGGGCAGCACTTACTGCTAACCTGATAGCTGAAAAAGCAGATTTCTTTAGCTTCGGAACAAATGATCTCACTCAGATGACTTTTGGATACAGTCGTGATGATGCCGGGAAATTCCTGAAGGTATATCTGGAAAATGGAATTTTAAAAGATGATCCGTTTGCTGTACTTGATCAGGAAGGTGTTGGTCAATTAGTGGAAATGGGAACTCGTTTAGGCAGAGCTGTCAATCCTGAATTGAAAGTGGGCATCTGTGGAGAGCATGGTGGAGAACCAGCCAGCGTGAAATTCTGTCATCGCGTGGGTATGAACTATGTGAGCTGTTCACCATTCCGCGTTCCAATAGCACGTCTGGCAGCAGCTCAGGCAGCCATTGAGGACATTAAGTAAACAAGAGAGTTACTCTTTTGAATAATATGAATATAAAAAGCTCTCTGATATCAGGGAGCTTTTTTTAATATGAAAGCTTTTATTCTGGCAGCAGGTAAGGGCACGCGACTTTTGCCACTTACTATGAAACTCCCTAAACCTTTGATCCCGGTAAATGGGATTCCTCTCTTATGCTATGCTCTTGCCAGATTGAAACAGGCTGGAATCAAAGAATTGATCATTAATACCTGCTATCTGGGTGAAATGATAGCAGATTTCTTGGATCATCATCATAATTTTGGCTTTGATATCTATTTATCTGAAGAAACCGAATTGCTGGGAACCGGGGGTGGTATCTCACAATGCCGGGACTTACTTAAAGAACCATTTTTACTAATAAATGCTGATATAATTTGCGATATTAATTTCTCTGATCTGATAAATTTTCATGAGCATAACAGGGATAATTCCATCCTGGCAGTATCTGCATCAGGTAAACCAACAGTAGCTGTAGAGAATGATCAGGTGATAGATTTCAGTAATTTAAGGTGTACTGGTTTGATTGATAGCTATGCCTATACAGGCAGTGCTCTGCTGACTCCGGAGATATTTCAGTATCTGCCTTCTGGATGTTCTTCTTTAGTAACTTCAGGATTTATCCCTCTTTCAGCCGCAGGGCATCTCAATGATTGGACACATAAAGGCTGGTGGCTGGATGTGGGTACGCAGCAGCGATTATTGGATGCAGAAAGATTTTTAGAGACAAAAAAAGATATATTTAAATTATTTACCAGCTTGAAAATTGATCCTGATCAGGGTTATCTGAACTGGATATTCCGAAATTCTTTGGAGGTATAATGTTTTATCATTTGTTTGATCCTCTATCAAACAGCGAGTTTTTTGGATTAAACCTTTTCAACGTTTTCAGATATATCACATTTAGATCAGTTATGGCGTTTATTACTGGACTTATTTATACTCTTACGGTTGGTCCCTTAATCATAAAAAAGATCAAAGAAAAGCAGGCTTTGGAAATTATCAGTGATTATCTCATGGATATTGGACACAGGGAAAAAGCTAATACACCTTCAATGGGCGGGATTATTTTTCTCAGCGGGGTACTAGTAACTTCTTTATTATGGAATAATCTCACAAATCACTATATACTGCTTATGTATCTGGTAACTATCTGGTTGGGAGGACTGGGATTTCTGGATGATTATCTTAAAAATATCAAAAAGGAAAAGCAGGGATTGATCGCCCGGTATAAATTTCTGGGACAGATCATACTGGGATTTTTTGTCGCTATGGTGCTTATCAGTAGTCCCGTCGATAAAAGCACAATTACAACTATCTGTATTCCTTTTTTTAAAAGCGTGAGTCTGAATATATTCTGGATTTTTATACCCTTCACTGTACTGATGATAGTGGGTACGTCCAATGGAACAAATTTAACTGACGGACTGGATGGACTTGCTACAGGAACAATATCTATTGCCTTACTTGGGCTGGGTACAATGTCATATATTAAGGGAAATTTTATCAATGCAGAATATCTTAATCTGGAATTCATCCCGCAGGCTGGAGAACTAACCGTTTTTATTTCTGCCCTGGTTGGCTCTTTACTGGGATTTTTGTGGTTTAATTGTAAACCAGCTCAGATATTTATGGGAGATACTGGTGCCCTTGCTTTAGGGGGTCAGCTTGCCGTTATTTCCATCATCCTTCGTGAAGAGATATTCTTTTTGATCATCGGTGGCATTTTCGTTGTGGAATCATTGTCATCTCTAATTCAGATCAGATATTTCCAGTACACCAGGAAAAAATATGGCAAAGGACGCTGGTTCTTCAAAATGGCTCCTTTGCATCATCATTATCAAAAGAAAGGTTTTTCCGAAGATAAGATAGTTGTCCGTTTCTGGATCATAGCTTTGCTGCTGCTGGCTATTGGACTTTCTACAATCAAACTTCGCTAGTTTTATTAACGCTTTCGGTTATACCAGTTCAATTTTAATATAATAAAATGTGCTATTGCTTGCCTTTCCAGAGTTTGTATAAATCCAGGAAATTGTGGGCATCAGTCATATCTTCTTTCACAGAAGTTTTTATATAGAAGTTCTTTACTTGAGAATCCCACGTATAAACTGGAATGGACTCGTCTTCGGTTACACTCTCGCCATCGATTTCTATTACCGTTTCACTTAAATCACCAGCATAATACATCATAGGAGCACAATTGCATTCATCATACTGGAAGAAATTTACATCGCTGTAATGTGTAAAAGTAAATTCTACCGTCGCACAAATTTGCCCATTTTCTTCATAGAGCTCTTTGCTGGTAACCTGATAGGCAGGATTATCGGTTTCAAACTGTTCACCTTGCAGATAGTCATTGATCAATTCCTGAAAATCAGCAAAAGATACATCTTTTTCATCGTCTTCTTCAGAGACCAGATTAATGAACTTAATCGAACCTGAGCCGGAACCATCGCTATTGATCGTAAATCGATATTCCTTGAACTCAGTTGTGAGACAGCCTGTGAGAAATAGACTGATAAACAAAACCATAAAGAATCTCATAAACATTTTTTTCATTTCTTACTCCTTAAATTCACTTATTTTTTTGAAGCAAAGAACAACTTAAAAATTAATTCAGGATCCAGTCTGTTTGGTGAACCCTTTCCCTCAAAAAAGCCATAATCTCTGATCATCTGAATATTTAAGGGACACCAGCTTATACTAATATTTTTATGAGGATCATGATATCTTACGAACCCTTTGGGTGAGGGTTTTTGACCACTAAATGGGCTGACTACTTTCCCCCGAAATGTCACATACTCAACTTGTGCCCCATTTTCTAGAGTAGTAAGACCATCATAACTCTCAAATGCCTGGTCTGTGATATCCTGCAATTTGTCAGCAATCTGTTCATTAGTGATACCTAATTTTTCCAGTAAACGTAGATCTTCGGCGATTATCTCATGATAATGCCTGTTATCATTGCCCAGAAAACCTTCCAGTGTTATCAATCCTGGCTGCATTTTCTTCTGGATTTTCTTCTCATCTGGTGTCTGTTTCATAATTTTAACCCTCTTCAAGCAGATTTACTGCTCATTAATTATCATCATCCTGAGGAATTGCTGTAGGGATTTTTAGAATAAATTCTACACCGTCATCCTTATTAGTCACACTCATCCTGCCATGATACTCATTTTCTATTATAAATCGGCAAATATGAAGACCTAATCCTGTGCCTGATCTTCCTCTGGTGGTAAAATAAGGTTCAAAAATTTTATCCAATAATTCATCAGGGATCGGCTCTCCATTGTTATGAACATTGATTCTTAGAAGTTCCTCATCACATTTCATTTTTATT
>JAVCDJ010000005.1 GCA_030765845.1 Candidatus Stygibacter australis | reverse complement strand
ATATGTGATGTCTTCAAAGGAATTCTGGGATAAGTCTGGTGAACTATTCATCTCGTTGATGCAGCGTACAATTACTTCATTGGAATCTGCAATCACTTTAACCTGATATTTATCTCCGGGTGCTTCTGAGGGACATTCATAAGACTTGGTCAAATAACCCATTCTTTCAAGATCACTCGAAGTTCCGCTAAAATCCTTATGCTCCGTCTTTAAAAAATCTTCGGCAGCTCCATATACTACCTTCATATTCTTTATACACTGTTCTGTTTCCTGCTTTTTATTTATATCAAAAAAGTTAGGTAACGCTAAAATAAATACGAGAGCGATAAATGCCAAAATACTTATAATTCTGTAGATACTGATTTTCTTCATCTCAGCTCCTTTAATTTTATTCTCTTTGTATCTACATGCTTGTATCTCTCTTTTCCGTCAAGTATTTTGTCTCCAATTTACATTTTTTCGTCCACTTCACGTTTTTTTACTATCAAATCAAAAATGATATTCACCTAATATAATTTCTCCAGTATTTAAATAAATAAGGTAGATGTGATAAAGAGAGCTGGTTTTGGAACAACAAAGAACTATCTAACATAAAAATGTCAGTACGTGCTTTGTTGTTTTGGTCAATATCCACTTTATTTACATAATGGCATATGAAGTGGATAATTAAGATGTTATTAAATAGGATATTATGATAGAATTAAAAATAACCCAGATGAATATCAGATGAAACTCAAGTTAATGAAATTTACAAATTTGATTTGATTATCTGACCCCAATTTCCTTACGGAGCAAAACGAGTTTTTGTTCAGCAAGTTCTCTTGCTTGGGCTGAGCCTTTTTCCAGAATATCATCAATATATCCTTTATCAGCCATCAAACGATTATATTTTTCTCTGAAAGAAGAAATGGTTTCATTGATTATTTCAAAAAGAGCCTGTTTGGCGTGACCCCACCCTAAACCGCCTGCACGGTAACGTTTTTTCATATCTTCCTGTAGCTGCTGATCAGCAAAAAGTTTATATAGTGCAAACACATTGCAGATATCAGGATCTTTGGGCTCTTCAATCGTCTGACTGTTGGTCACGATTTTCATTATGAGTTTTCTCAGTTTCTTTTCAGGCAGGAACATGGGAATAGTGTTATTATAACTTTTACTCATTTTACGACCATCCAAGCCGACAATAATTCCAGTATCTTTATGAATCAGAGCCTGTGGCACCTTGAGGATTTCTTTTTTATAATTACGGTTGATCACTTCGGCGATATCAGTTGCCATTTCCAGATGCTGCTGCTGGTCTGAGCCCACAGGCACCACATCTGCATCAAAGAGCAGGATATCAGCACTCATCAGCACGGGATAAGTGAATAGTCCCATATTCACGCCATCATCAGTATCTTTGTTAAGTTCATTATTAGTCTGTACCATTGCCTTATAGGCATGGGCTCTGTTCATCAGACCTTTGGGAGTGAAAGCCAGTAAAATTGTGCTCAGCTCAAAAGTTTGGGGAACAGCGGATTGCTTATAGATAAGGTTATGTTCAGGATCAAGACCACAGGCAAGCCAGGCAGCAGCAATCTCGTAGATCCGTTCACTCAGAACATCGGGATCTTTTGTCTGGTTCAAAGCATGGTAATCAGCGATAAAATAACGGGTCTCATACTGAGCTGAGAGCTGGAGAGCGGGTTTGATAGCTCCAAAATAATTCCCAATATGGGGATTTCCTGTAGGTTTAATTCCTGTAAGGGCAATTTTTTTATTCATTTTCATCTTCCTTATCACTTAATATTTTACCGACGAGGTCATATTCCCAGGTGTCAATGATCATAACATTTTTGAACTCACCGGGTTTGGCATCACCATAAAGATAAACTACCCCATCAATTTCCGGGCAATCATAAGCTGTTCTGCCAATATAATCAAATTCTTTATCTTCACTTTTTTCGTCAATTATTACTCTTATCACTTTTTTATAATATCTGCTCATGGTAATCTTGGAAATTTCCATCTGGATAGCCATTAATTGATCACGTCTTAATTCAGCTGTATCTTCATCAATTTTATCCGGAAGGTCTGCAGAAGGGGTTCCTTCCTCTTCTGAAAAGGTAAATACACCCAGTCTTTCAAATCTCATCTCTTCAATGAAATCCATTAATTCATCATAATCCTGCTCTGTTTCACCTGGATGTCCTACTATGAAGGTTGTGCGAATAGCAGCCAGAGGATCATTTCTTCTTATGAGAGATATTATCTCACGTACCCGTTTTTGATCGACTTTGCGATTCATGTCATTTAGTAAATGATCTGCTGCGTGCTGGAGAGGGATTTCAAAGTAATGGCAGATTTTATCGCTTTGGCAAATATGATCTATCAGTTCATCAGTAAGATGGGCAGGATGCAGATACAGCAGCCTGATCCATTCCAGTTCGGGGATTTTCTCCAGTTCAATAAGTAATTCAATTAAGTGAGATTTATTATCCCAGTCATAACCATATTGAGTTGTATCCTGAGCAGTGACTATCAATTCCTTAACACCTGAAGTAGCCATTTCGCGTGCTTGAGCTACAAGTTTATCAACAGGTTCACTTTGCAGTTTGCCTCTGATAGAAGGGATAGCACAATATGAGCAGTGATTATTGCAGCCATCACTAATACGGAGATAGGCATAATGAGGAGGGGTGAGTTGCCGTCGCTTGAGAGTGTAGGGAGCAGCAAAAATATCGGAGAAGCTGGAAAAATCCTTAAGATCCACAAGATGATCGATCTCAGGTAAATCCCTTTGAATATCATTAAAATAGCGTCTTATCAGGCAGCCGGTAGCTATGAGTTTGGTGCATTTGCCAGTTTTTTTATATTCAGAAAGGGTTAAGATAGTATCAATAGCTTCCTGCTTGGCATCAAGTATGAAACCACAGGTATTAATGATTATCACTTCTGCCAAAGAGGGGTCTGAAGTTGCTTGATAGTCATTATTTTCAATAATGCCGGCAAATATTTCACTATCGACCAGGTTTTTGGGACAACCGAGACTTTCGAGATAATAATATTTCATAACACTTCCTGATAAAATAAACCTGCCAGTTGCCCGGCAGGTTGTTTATTTATTCCAAAATGATTATAATTAGTCAAGTAGATGAACAACTACACCGGAGCGAAGTTTTGGTTCAAACCAGGTAGATTTTGGAGGCATTACCTCCCCAGCATCTGCAATTTCCATTAACTGCTTAATTGAAGTAGGGTACATGGAGAAGGCAACTGCTTCACCAGTATCTATTCGACGAGAAAGCTCTTTAAGACCGCGGATACCACCTACAAAATCAATTCTTTTGTCGTGACGGGGATCACCTATGCCAAGAATAGGGGAGAGCAGATTATTCTGCAGAACAGAAACGTCCAGGCTTAATACAGGGTCAGCTTCCGGGAAGCTGCCATGTCTGGCAGTGAGTTTATACCATGTTCCATCAATATACATCCCAAAATGATGTTGCCCTTCAGGATAATATTCCATAATCTGCTTTTCTACAACAAATTTTTTTTCGACTTTGTCGATAAAATCTTTTGCCGTTAAACCATTAAGATCCTTGACAACGCGATTATAATCCATAATGTATAACTGATTAGCCGGGAAAATCACACTCAGGAAGAAATTGTATTCTTCTTCACCGGTATGATCAGGATTTGCTGCTCTGCGTTGTTGACCAACTTTGGTAGCAGAAGCTGAACGATGATGACCATCAGCCACATAAAGAAATTTTATCTCGTTAAAAATCTGCGTGATTCTGGCAACAATATCTTCCTGATCAATTTTCCAGATGATGTGTTTAATCCCATCTTCGGTTTCATAATTATATAATGGTGTATCCTGAGTGAGTTCAGCTACCAGAACATTCATATCTTTTCTGGGAGGATACGTGAGAAAGACGGGACCAGTATTGGCGTTGAGAGTATCCACATGCTTAATACGGTCAGCTTCTTTTACTGCCCGAGTGTGCTCATGCTTTTTGATAATATCATTCTCATAGTCTTCTACCGATGCAACGGCAACAAGACCGATCTGATTTACTCTATCCATAATGAGTTGATAAAGATAATAACAAGGTTTGTCATCCTGGATCAATATATCATCTTTGATCAGTTTATAGAGATTCTCTTTACCTTTTTGATAAACTTTTTCGCCATAGATATCAAGATCAGCTGGAAGATCAACTTCCGGTTTCACAACATGTAAAAAACTGTAAGGTTTACCTTTTACCTGCTGACGTGCTTCCTCCGAATTCAGGACATCATAAGGAGGAGAAACTACTTCGCCAAAATATTCTGGTGAAGGACGAACTCCCTTAAAAGCTTTTATTTTTGCCATTATCAGCTCCTACTCTATATTTTTTGTTATTTTCATCCAAAGCTGGCGATCATTGATCACGAAATTGCTTAAATCAGAAGTATCTGAGACTTTGATAATTTCATCAGTCAAAGTTTCAGCTTTGATATATTCATCAAATTTCGAGAAAACAGCTGTGATTTCATCTTCACCTGAATATTTGATCTTGATCCTGTCCATTATCTCAAATCCGTTTTCTTTACGGGAATACTGGATTTTGTTTACCAGTTCTCTGGCAAGTCCTTCTGCTATCAGCTCATCGGTGAGTTTGGTATTAAGGGCTACGAAGAGATCATTGTCTGCTGCAAATGTGAGACCTTCTTTATTTTTGATAGAGATGATAAGTTCCTCTGGGTGTAATTCAAATACATTCCCATCAAGTTCCAGCTTATAGAGCTTCTCTTTATTAAGAGCTGCTGCAATAGCGTTTTGATCAAGCTCATTCAGGGCAGATGAGATGTCTTTCACATTTTTACCAAAGCGAGGTCCCATTTTCTTGAAATTTACCCGAATTTCATAATTAATGAAATCGGAATCATTTTTTATGTATTCTATATCCTTAACGTTGATTTCTTCTTTAACCAGCCATTCATTGCGTTGCACCAGTTCTTTACATTCGGCAGGGATATACATGGTCTGCAGGGGTTGACGAACTTTGATCTGGCAGCTGTTACGAGCTGCTCTTCCCAGAGAAACCAGATTGATAACTGTTTTCATCTCGGTTTCCAGGGTGTTATCAATAAGATCTGAATTACTTACAGGGAAATCTGCCAGATGAACACTATCTTCGCCCGTAAGGTTATGATATATTTCTTCAGCCAGGAATGGGGCAAAAGGTGCAACCAGACGACTCACAGAAGTAAGAACTTCCCAGAGTGTCAGATATGCAGCTTTTTTATCATCCGTGAGAGTCATTGCCCAATAACGTCTGCGACTGCGGCGAACATACCAGTTGCTAAGATCATCGATCACAAAGCTCTGGATAGCTCTCACACTGCGAGTGAGTTCAAATTTATCAGTATTTGCATTAACTTCACAGATCAGATTATTAAGTCTGGAGATTATCCAGCGGTCAATTTCAGCTTCTTTGCAGCCGGAATTATCATGCTCAAGAGCATCAAATCCATCTATATTGGCATAAGTGACATAGAATGAATACACATTTTTGAGCGTGCCAAAGAATTTATTAAGGATTTCGGCAACGCCTTTTTCATCAAATTTAGTGGGAATCCAGGGGGGACTCACTGCCAGCAGATACCACCTTACGGCATCAGCACCAAACTGGTGGATCATCTTGAGTGGATCTACTGAATTACCTTTGGTTTTAGACATCTTGACGCCCTTTTTGTCAAGGATCAGGTCATTAACGAGTACATTCTTATATGATGACTTGCCGGTAAGCATAGTGGAAATTGCCAGCATGGAATAAAACCAGCCACGAGTCTGGTCAATACCCTCAGAGATGAAATCTGCGGGATAGAGTTCAGGATCAAAGTTATCGGCATTTTCAAAAGGATAATGCCATTGTGCAAAGGGCATTGAACCACTGTCAAACCAGCAGTCAATCACTTCAGGAGTACGCTTCATCGGTTTTCCGCACTCCGGACACTTGATCACAATATCATCCACATAAGGTCTGTGAAGTTCAATATCTTCCGGGACAGGGGAACCATCCTGCAGTGTCCCTTTCTCACGCAGCTCAGCTATCGAGCCTACGCTTTCCAGTTTATCACAATCATCGCAAACCCAGATATTGAGGGGAGTACCCCAGAAACGGTTACGGCTGATCGCCCAGTCTACATTATTTTCCAGCCATTCACCAAAGCGTTTTTCACCCACAAAAGCCGGATACCAGTTTATCTTACGATTATTTTCCAGCATCTGCTGTTTGTATTCACTGGTTCGGATATACCAGCTGTCACGTGCAAAATAAATCAGAGGGCTGTCACAACGCCAGCAGAAGGGATAAGTATGCTTGATCTGGGTTCTTTTATATAAAATTCCTCTATCATTCATATTTCGGATGATAGCTTTATCAGCGTCTTTTACGAATTCTCCTGCCCAGTCCGTGATCACATCCTGGAACTTGCCAGCTTCATCAACAGGTTGGATGATAGGCAGATCATATTTGCGACCCAGTTCATAATCCTCAGCGCCAAAAGCCGGAGCAGTGTGTACTATACCCGTACCGTCACTCATGGTCACATAATCAGCCAAACCGATATAGAATCCCTTTTTATTGGGTTTCACAAAGGGGAACATCTGCTCATATTCCTGATATTCCAGTTCTGAGCCCTGATATTCTGCTATTATTTCAAATTCACCATCAAGAACTTCCAGACGAGCTTTTGCCAGGATCAGAAATTCTTCCTTGTGGGCTACTTTTACGTAGGTCTCAATAGGATTAACAGCCAATGCTACATTGCTGATCAGTGTCCAGGGAGTTGTAGTCCAGGCAAGAAACCAGGTGTTATCTTCACCTATTTTTTTGAACTTGATAAAGACTGAGGGATCTTCGGTTTCCTGATAACCCTGAGCAACTTCATGACTGGAAAGCGGAGTTCCGCATTTGGGGCAATAAGGCACGATCTTGTGTCCCTGATAGATCAGACCCTTTTGGAAGAATTGATTAAGTATCCACCAGACGGATTCAATATAATCATTTGTGAGTGTGATATAAGGATTATCAAGATCAATCCAGTAGCCCATCTCTTTGGTCATCTCTCGCCACATATTTTCATAACAGAAAACGGAATCACGGCATTTTTGGTTGAATTGACTCACGCCGAATTCGATGATATCATTCTTATCTTCCAGACCTAAGGCCTTTTCTACTTCAATTTCTACGGGTAAACCATGGGTATCCCAGCCAGCTTTGCGCTTAACCTGAAATCCTTTCATGGTTTTATAACGGCAAATAGTGTCTTTCAGGGTACGTGCCAACACATGATGGATACCGGGCTTGCCATTAGCTGTGGGTGGGCCTTCAAAGAATACGAATTTATCCTTTCCTGCCCGGAAATCTTCACTTCGCTGTACCATACCGGTCTTTGACCAGTAGTCCTGCGTTCTTTTTTCCAGGTCAGTAACTTTCTCTTTGGGATCAAAAGTTTTATACATCTATTTTTTCTCCTGCATTTTCTTCTTCAAATAAATCTGCAAAATGCTCATGCAGCTCTTTATGTTCGCTCACATATTCCTTCCATTCTGCCTGAGCCTTCTCTATATCTACACATTTGGGGCATAAAACAAGCAAATTCTCTTCTGATACTCCAATATAACCGCGATCGTAACATCGATTGCAACTGCGCTTTTTCCTGTTACGTACCGCTATCTCCTTCACTGCATCTAAATGCTTTTCTTCTAAACGAAACATCTTATGCCTCTCAATTAAAATTTTTCCAGCAATTTCTGGCTTAATGGCTTTGTATGTCAATGAATATTTACTGAGGGGATAATAGCAGATAATTTAGAGTGGGGAATAGAAGCTTGTGGGACTTAGCGGACTCAGCGGACAAAGCGGACGCAGAGAGAACTTCCCCTCAGTCCGCTTAGTCCACTATGTCCGCAAATTACACTCCCAAATAGAGAGAAACAAATTTATTTCATCAAGATCATTTTTTGGGTAATGGTGCTGTGCTCAGTAGTGATTTTATAGAAATATAATCCTGAAGAGATATTATCTGCATTCCAGATGATCTGGTGTTCACCTGGCTGATAGAATTTTGTATCAAAACTCTTGATCTTCTGACCCTTTATGTTATAGATATCAATACTGACATTTCCAGCTTGTTGAAGGTTAAATTCAATAGTTGTAGCTGGATTAAAAGGATTGGGGAAATTATGAGTTGAGATGAGTGTGGGAGTGATCTCATTGTTATCATTTTCAGGGATAATATCTTCAATTCTTATTGAAGCATACATGAAGGTAGAGCCGTTATTTTCACCATGCTGCTGTGAATGAAATGAGCCATAGGAATTATCATCAAGGAAGAAAAGGTGGAGGATATAACCATCTTCATACTCAATCAGGTCACCGGGATAAGCAAAACAGGGGATCATGCCTTCCAGTTCCGGGCAATAATTCTCACTTTCAGGATTAGCGTTCATAAAGATGGGTTCATACCAGTACTCTCCATTATCCCAAGACAGGCAGATTGCGAGTTCAGGTGTTTCTTCCCAGCCTTCATAACCAGGGAATTCTGCCTGTGCACCAGCTGCCTTTTGACCATCTACCCACACATACGCCATGATACCAGTCTCAGGATCAGTAGTAAGGTAATACTGGTTATAATGAAAGGCAACATCCGGATCATAGTGGAAAATGGGCCAGTCCATTACCCAGAGCGGGTAACCTTCTTCATCAAATTCATCGATCTCTCCATCTCCATCCAGATCCCAGGGTTTAGCAGGGAGAACACTATTGGGGTCTAAAGAAGCAGGATAGACATCAGTTAATTCAAATTGGTGAGTGTTCAGATCAAAATTGAATATTTTGGGATAGATCATAAAGGAAAGAGGATCATACCAGGTGTCATCGACCATAATTGCCATAGCACCAGGGAAAGTAACCTGTTGATTATTATTACTGGGTACAAGATTAAAATGAGAAGTATGCATAAATATCCATCTCGGTTCAGCACCTTCACCAAAGAGATATTGAGGTTCTGGATTGCCTGGCAAGTAGAATATCGGGTTTTCTTCATCAAATACCCATTCCTGAGAATAATATATCCATTCACCTTCGCCATAATTATCATTTGTCAGGCAGACTAACTGGTCAGGGAAATCTTCAAAGGTCAAATACCCCATAACAATTACCTGGTTATCAATAATCGTCCAGGAGCTAAAAATCCGTGCCCATTCGGGGATTTCCTGATGAAAATTATCTAATTGAGGGATGGAAGTATATTCCCATTCCAGATCGCTTTGGTTTTCAAGGTCTTCGGCATTAAAATCAGCATAACAGATCAAAGGATTTCCAGTGGTATTACTTACAATACCAGTAGATGTGGCATTATTAGTTGCTACCAGATATGCTCTCTGCATATCAGGTTCAGGAGAAGGGCCGGTTTTTACCTGGGGCCAGAGAAATTGGTCATTAATATCAGGGAAGATACTGGCAGCATTTGCAGGATCGATCACGAGAATAGGGTCATACTTCCAGTTTCCAGGTACTCCAGTAAGATGATAAAGGTCATAGAGCAAAAAGCATCCAGTATCGGTGTCAGTTTGGCCATGCCAACTTGCGAAAACATCACCTGTAACCTGATCTACATGAGCATCAGGATAACTTCCTGCATATTCCAGATTTTCGATCATGACAACTTCACCGGTTTCATCAATATAGGTGCAGTAGATAGAGCTTTCTCCCGTTTGAGTCTTTACGCGATAGACGATATAGACTCCACCATTCTCAGCAGGTTGAACTGAGATAGGAGTATCATTATAACATTGGAAATAATCCGCGTAGTTCTCTACTAAGGGCAGGGGAGGAACTAACCATTCCCAATCAGGAACAATTCTATCTTTTGTTTCATTCAGGGCAGAATTTCTTTGCGATAGCATATTATCATCATAAACAGGTGAGACGGGATACGCAAGTAGTTGAGCAATAAAGGAAATTACAATAAACAAAATAATCAGTGACTGTTTCATAATACATTACCCCCATAAGTTCTGAAGGGCTTACTATGACCTTCTAATTTAATAAAGTAAATGAATTTATATGTATGTCAAGTAAAAAAAATAATTTTATTTATTTCAGAAGTATATATTATTTCAGAAGGAGCATTTTGATTTCTTGAGAACCATCCTGAGTGAGTAATCGGGCGAAATATATTCCGCTATTTACCTGGCGTTTATCAGCATCATTACCATCCCATTTAACAGATTGTAGTCCAGAGGGAAGATCTCTATTCAGTAAAGTAACGATGTGTTGACCTTTGATGGAATATATTGCCAGGATAACGTTTTGGGGAGCATCAAGCTCGAAGGAAATTTCTGTTTCTGGATTGAAAGGGTTAGGGAAATTCATCAAGCTGCTATTAATTTCAGGAAGGTCATCTTCTGTCTGATCACTTGCAGAAACACTGATATAATATTGTTGAGGCAGGCAATTATATCCGCTGATAGAAAGCGTGATATCCGTTCCTGGAGTAAGGAGAGTATCGATGGGCATATTGCAGATACCCAGAGAATCAGTGGTTCCAGTACCGATAACAGAACTATTATAGATAAGAGCAATACGGAAATTCTCAGCTGGTTCGTTCTCATGCATCAGCTCTGCATACACAGTGATAGAAGTAGCATCCGTAGTGATCTCACTGGGATAATTAACCGTAATTCCTACAGGAGGAGCAGTCCAGATAGATAAGGTGGGATCTGCCAGCACATTGCAGTCATAAAAACACCAGCGCAGAGCTCCTTCCTCATGCTGACCGGGAGCAGTAACCCAGGGAGCAGTAGCTATTTTGGAAAGCAAATGCGTTTGGGCAATATCATTAACTTTATCAGTATAAAGGGCATTTACGAATTCACGATGCAGGTGCTGGGATGGACCTTCTGTTTGTCCTTCATTAAACCAGCCATAGCGTGAATTACCAACGAATCCTGAGATAAAATTCGGTAATTTGAGAGCTTCTTCAGCAATGCAGTCATTCTGATCAAAACCACCACAATTGCATCCGTGTGTATAAATCAAGGGATAAGTATGATCCAGTCCATTCAATTCTGGAAAGTTATCCTCTATCATATCTTCATTATGCATTCCGAACATATATTCATAATTAGCATG
>JAVCDJ010000004.1 GCA_030765845.1 Candidatus Stygibacter australis | reverse complement strand
CAGATTTTTCTGTAAACTGATTTTTTGAGGTAAAAGTGAGATTAATTATTTATTTTCATCATTAAGAATGGCAGAAATAGCATTTTTGAGATCTTCTGTATTAGTAACCGTGTTGCTTAGGGTTTTAGATTCATCCTGGCTCAGCTCTTTTTCAATAATGATCCTGAGTTTGGAAGATGTATGAGACTTATCATCCAGTTCCAGTCTTCCATCCAGAATAGCTACAATAATAACACCTGAGAGAATGATAACCCAATTGGCATAGATCCAGAAGAAGTAAATAGGTACAAATGAAACAACCCCAAAGATGATCTCCATATTAGTGAGATTATTAATATACCAGTCAAAAACATTTTTAAAGAATATCCAGACCAGAGCAGAAGTTCCTGCTCCGATGAAGATAGAAGTGAATCTGATCTTAACTGTGGGGATGAAAAAGAAACCCATAGTGAAGATAACAAACATGATCAGAAAGGGTGAGAAATAGGTAAGAATACCCTGTAGAAAGGGGATTTTAATAAATTTCAGCAGGATCGGCACAGATGAAGATGAGAGTAAAATCAATAAAAGCAGCACTCCACCTACACACATACCAAAGAATTTGATAATATCGCCAAAGAAGTTTTTATTTTTTTTTGAAGTAGCGCCCAGGATCGTATCAAAAGTGTCATTAATGATGCGAAATAATGAATAGGAAGTGAAGATGAGCAAGAGGAAACTAAAGAGATTGAAAGATATCTTCTGGGTAGTAAGACTGGCAATATATTCACCTATCTGCTCAGCAGAATCCGGGACAAAGATGGAGATAAGAAAAGTTTCCAGAGACTTATCTGAAGCAAATGGCAATTCAGGTATCAAAAAAAATAGAAATATCAGAAAAGGAACAAATCCCAGCAAAGTTACATAAGCCAGAGAAGCTGACTGGTTGAATACTCGATCTTTGAGGAATTTCTTTTTGAAAATGATCAGAAATGCATGGAATTTGGTCATAAACATTCCTTATTATTCATATCTAAGAGCCGTAACGGGATTAAGATTCGCAGCTTTGATAGCTGGAATTATCCCGGAAAGAAATCCCACTCCAACTGATACACCAATAGCAGCAATAATCATCCCTGGATAGGCTATCAACTGGAATTCCAGATATTTACTGACAATATTAAGGACTGAAAAACCCGCACCAACACCAATAACTCCACCAATAAAGGTAACCAGGATCGTCTGCACCAGGAACTGGATAAACAGATCAAATCTTCGAGCTCCTACAGCGAGCCTGATACCAATTTCACGGGTGCGTTCCTGAATCGTAGCCAGCATGATATTAATTATCACAATCCCGGCAACCAGCAGTGAAATAATACTGATCAGGAAAAATACCATACGGAAAGTCCGGGCATTTTTCTCAATTTCCTGTGCTTCTTCCTGGGCAGATTCGATATTGAATACGTTTTCACCATGCCTGATATTCAGCAGGATATTCTCCAGTTTATGTGCCAACGCTGGTGCTTCTTCGGCTGATCTTGCCTTAAGAGCCAAAGAGCGGACATTGTCTTTACCTGAAATTTTATTGATCATAGTTGAAATAGGTATGAAACTGCGTCGATTAAGATAATCAAGTGAATTTTCATTACCGACATTAAAAGAGTTTTTCAAATAGCGGTGTTTCATGATACCAACTATCTTCAGGCGTCTGTTTTTGAAAGTTATGTATTCTCCCAGAGGGTCATTATTAGCAAAAAGCTCTTCTTTGACTTTACTGCCAATCACGATAACATCATTGTTTTGATCAATATCAAATCCACTGATGAAGCGTCCCTGATCTGCGGTCCATTCTTCAATATGCTGATAATCGGGGACAACTCCCTGAACACGATTCCAGATGAATTTATCCTGAAAATTAATTCTGCCCCAGTCGCCCATGGAAGGATTAAAATATTCAGCTTCCGGGAGCAGTTCGCGAATATGGAATAACTCCTTGAGCGTGAAATAATCGCGTTCATTGCCATCACCATCATATTCCCAATTGCGATGTACTGTAATCTTAGCTAATCCTCCGCGTTCCATCATCCAGGATAAAGTCTGCTTATTGATCCCATTGACCATTGCCAGCACAACAATAACTGACATTGTACCCAGGACAATTCCCAATACTGTGACCAGACTGCGGATCTTGCGAGACCAGAAATCTGAGAGACCTACTTGTATACTTTCTTTGAGTGAGATTGCCATAGTTATTCTACGATGAGCCCATCAATGATCTTTATGGAACGGTCAGCCCGTTCTGATACGGCACTATCATGAGTAACAATGATAATGGTGTGTCCCAGATTATTGAGCTCAGAAAAAATGGAAAGAATATCATTCCCGGAATTGGTATCGAGATTTCCAGTGGGTTCATCTGCCAGAATGATCGTGGGATTATTCACTAAAGCTCTGGCAATGGCGACCCTTTGCCTCTGTCCACCTGATAATTCCGAGGGTTTGTGTTTCATGCGGTCATCCAGCCCCACATCCGTGAGTACCTTTTCTGCAAGTGTGCGTCTGCGGGAAGCATTCATACCAGAATACATGAGGGGCAGTTCCACATTGCGTCGGATATTCAGATGAGGCAGCAGATTGAAGGTTTGAAAAACAAAACCAATCTTATTATTTCTGATAGAAGCCAGTTTGGCTTTTTTTAATTTACTTATCTCCTGGTCTTCCAGCCAGTACCTGCCGTCAGAAGCAGAATCCAGGCATCCCAGGATGTGCATCAAAGTAGATTTACCTGAGCCAGAAGGTCCCATAATGGCTACAAATTCACCTGCTTTGATGTCAGATGTTACACCACGAAGGGCTTTTACTGATACTTTACCCATATTATATTCTTTAGTTAGATTTTCAAATCTGATCACAGTTTCCATATATACTCCATATCAAGATTGTTTTTCAGGAAATTTAATATATGTCAACTAAATTTGACTGGGGAGGTGAATTATTATGAAAAATATTACTTCAAAGGGATTATCGGATGGGTGACAGGTAATGGAGATAGAGGGCAAAGATTCTGTAGAAACAGGAAAACTACAACAATACAATAGTTACAGAAGAAAGGCATAACTCTGAAATAGCCATAGGGAAGCCACAGGGAACCCACTCGGGAGGTGATATACGATGAAAGAAACACCTGAACAAGTAGTAATGAGTTTAATTGCAGTATATTGTGGAGATTTCTATTTTGTTTATTCGAATTTACGTGATTAAGTGCAGTTACGTGATTGAAAAAGTTTTGTATCAAGACGAATGTAAGAAATAATTATCAACGAAAAATGCAAAAAACACGAAAGGAAATCACCATAATTAAAAAGACAATTCTATTTTATTAGACTGGTTTTCATCTTTTACTATTTACAATTTATATTTTACATTAATTTTGTGCCTTTAGAGCTTTTCGGTGATAAATTGAGAAAATATCTTATCAACCACTAAAGTCACGAAATAGCACGAAAAGGAAACATTTTGTGATAACTGTCGCCAGAACTCTTGCCAGGAGTACCATTTAAAACTCCTGCTGAACTGAGTGGACAAGCTAAAATTTAGAGAATATTCATAATTCTACGAGCAGGAGCTCGCAGTTCCCAGGGAGTTACTTAACCACTGTCAACTTTCCTTGATCAATAAATTCTTCATCTCTGGAAATACGCAGGAAATATACTCCTGTTGCTACTTTTTCTCCATCAGAATCACAGCAGTCCCAACGTGCTTCGCAAATTTTGAGTTTTGAATTTTGAATTTTGAATGAGTTGATGCGTTGTCCTTTGATATTATATATACTCAGTTCATAATCTGCTTCATCATCGCTGGTGGGATAATTGATGACAACTGATCCTCTTCCTTGCTTTAGATGTACCGGGTTAGGATATATTATCAGATTTGAATATTCCAGTTCGTCTTCATTAACAGGATTGCTATAGGGATTATATTCATAAGCACCCAGATCAATGCCGTTGCCTCTGATGCGCAGATTGCCGGAGCGGTCATATTCAGGTAATACTACTCCCTCGGGCAGCATTAGCGTTCCCATATCAATTGCTGGTGAACCCTCATCTATTCTGAAAGGATATTCTCCTTCATGCAGAAATAACGGGTCTGCTTCGCTGATGGTGCCT
>JAVCDJ010000003.1 GCA_030765845.1 Candidatus Stygibacter australis | reverse complement strand
TATTAGAACAATATTACTGTTACAATCTCTATAAACTCTCTGATACTGGTAGAAAGTTTGTATTATATTAATTATTAGTAATTATTAAGGAATAAATTGAATTGGATTGTATTCCCGAAATGGATTTTATCATTAGGGAGAAAAGCGGATAATTAGGATAAATAGAATTAGCTTTACAATATTGGAATTGAGAAGCAAATTTTGTCTGGGAGATTATTATGAAGAATAATTACAAAATAGCGAACTTTGAATTTGATTATAAGATGCCTGTTGTATGCACTGCAATTCATAACGGGCATAAGCTTAGTGAGATCATTGCTGCGAATATGGCACTATCTGAAAGTGCGAGATTATACGAGGAAGACCCCTTTACTGGGTATTTTACAGAGATTGCTTCAAACCGGATAGTTGTTTACTACAGCAGGTTTCAGGTGGATTTAAATCGACCAATACGAGGGTCATTTTATGTTACTCCACAGCAGGCCTGGGGATTGCAGGTTCGAGTGAATACACCTGATAGTGAAGAAATAGAATTCAGCAAGAAATGTTATAATTGGTATTATCAATCAGTGCAGGAGCATATCGATAAGCTATTAGAAAAATTTGAGCGGATATTTATCTATGATCTGCATTCCT
This sequence comes from Candidatus Stygibacter australis, assembly GCA_030765845.1. Classification (NCBI taxonomy): domain Bacteria; kingdom Pseudomonadati; phylum Candidatus Cloacimonadota; class Cloacimonadia (SeqCode); order Cloacimonadales (SeqCode); genus Candidatus Stygibacter; species Candidatus Stygibacter australis. The sequence continues at coordinate 9,715 of JAVCDJ010000003.1, read as the reverse complement.
ATAATCACCAGCGAGGTGGGGAAGGTGCAGAATACGATGATCCAGAGAAGAATCCTGAGATAATTATCGGCACAAATAACATGCCTTCCTCCTGGTTTCCTCTTGTAGATAAAATTGTGGAGCAATTACGGAGTGAGGATTATTTTGGCAGATGTCTTGATGTGCGGATTAACGTAAAATTTGATGGTGGGAATTTTTCCAGATGGCTGCATAATACCTATGGTGAAAGGGTGTGCTGCATAGCTTTGGAATTTAAAAAGATATTTATGAATGAATGGACTGGAGAGATAGACTGGCTGAAAGCAAAACGACTGAGGGAGATACTGGCAGGTAGTTTACAAGTGATCCAGAAAGGATTATTATAAAAGATAATTTACTTGCCTATTATAGTGTAAAATTAATTAATTGTAATATAAGCGGGTGTAGCTCAGCGGTAGAGCATCAGCTTCCCAAGCTGAGGGTCGCGGGTTCGATCCCCGTCACCCGCTCCAATGAGGTAATGAATAATGAAATGTATAATCGAACTTGATGATTTTAAGATTTGCCTTAAGATAAAAGACCTGGAAGTACGGGAAATATTCTTTATTGAAGATCAATGTCCAGAAGAAGTCTACATTTTCAGCAGCAGGGGAGAGGAAGAAGTATTTAAAAGGGCTAAAGAACAACTCATGGAATATTTTCGTGGCGAAAGACAAGGTTTTGATCTGATCTTTCATGAAAATGGCAGCCGGTTTGAAGAACTGGTGTGGAATGTAATCCGTAAGATACCTTATGGCGAAACTATCTCATATACTAAATTAGCTCAACGTTGTGGTATGCCTGAGGCAGTTCGCTCAGTAGCGAGTGCAGTAGGCAGGAATAAATTGCTGATCATTACTCCATGTCATCGAGTAATCCTTAAATCAGGAGAAATCGGAAACTATTCAGGGGGAACGAACAGGAAAAAGATACTAATAGAAAGAGAGCAGAAGTTTAATAAATCTATTTGATCTTCACTATTTCCAACTGATCAGATTCTATCCATCCACCTATTCCATTTGGAAGTTTTATCAGAAGCCAGTTTTCATTGTTTTCTTCTATATGACATATCATGCCTTCGTGAATGGTAAAAACGCGGGTATATTCTGAACCAGGACCACTATAACCGATGGCTGTTTGAGAAGTAATAACAGCGTCAGAAGCAGAGTGGAAATTCTGATACTTAAGATATGAGACCGTGGCAGAGATAACTAATAAAATAAGAACCAGGAAAATTAGAAACACAGGTAATGATCTATCTCGATTACGAAATATCGTTTGCATAAGAATGAGTAAAAGGATCAATAAGAAGAATAGAATAGCAGTAAATAGAGCAGCTTTATTCAAATCAAAGGAATGAAATATCCTCAAGAGAAATTGTGACATGGCATCATTTTCCTCATTATCGATTTTATCTTTTGTGAGTGTGAGGATAAATTTCAAGTTTGAATTTGCGGCAGTATGAGCTGGGTCGACCTTCAGTGCTTTATTGTAATAGATGATGGCTTTACCGATCTGGCTTTTTCTGAAATAGCAATTTGCAATATTATAATAAAGATCAGCATTAACAACATTATTATTTTCCAGATAGAGAAAGCTAGATAGCGCAGTATCATATTCTTTATTATGATAGGCATTGATAGCTTCATCGAGAGTTTTCGTGACCATATCAGTATTTTCAGCAAATACCGGAGAAATCAAGATTAACAGGCTTAAGATTATCAGAATATATTTCATATTATTTACCCTTGATCCTGGTTTTTGCCAGATCAGCTACTATGTTACGCAAACCGATGAAATCTGTTTGAATATTTTCCTGCGAAAAACCTCCGGGCATGAATCTAGCTTCATTGCATCTATTGAACATCAAATTGATCTTTTCCACAAGCTCTGGAGGATAACCAAGTTTAACTGCCTGATCAATTATCTGTTCTTTTCTACTACCTCGGGCAATTTTCAATTTATCAGTGAGATAATTTTCTAATCCACTTTGGGCAGCAGAATAAAAGTCGGGATTACCTGTCTTATGATATTCAGTGGCGAGTTTCAGGTATTTCTTTAGTACTCTATTAGCTCTTTTCTGACGCTGATAATCAATATCTCCGGCAATTTGAGTTTGCCTTTTCATCAGCATCGTAGTAACTGGTAAAGAAATGAAAATAAGGAAAAGAATGAGCCAGTAAAGAATGGAATCAAACCAGGGTTTAAAACTCTTCATTTCTCTATCTTCAATTATAAAGCCGATATCAGAACCTTCCAGATGAACTGCTGCCTGTGATGTTGTTCCTGGTATATAGATATTATCACCTTCTTGGACATTCAGGGTATATTTATCTGACCGTAATGTGATATATTTCCCCTTATCAGCGTCAAAATAAGTAAAAGACAATGAAGGTATGGTGAAGCTGCCTGGTTCCTGAGCGACTACAAGATAACGGATAACTTTTTTACCGTTAACCTTGGAAGAACTTATTTCTGTAGATGTTTCCGGATCAAGAAATCGAAGATGATTTACTTCTGGCAGAGTAGCGATATCAATATTTGAGATATTACCTCTACCAGATATTTCCAAAGTATAAGTGAAAGAATCACCTACTTTAAGACTAGTTTCACTGATAGATGAATTGAGATGGAACTTGCCTACTGCATTTGTGAAATCAGATGGAGCACCTGCGGGAAGTTCTTTCACAGAAAAACTTACAGGATTACTTGCTATGGAATATTTCTTTGTATTGCCAAAGCTCCAGATACTGCGCGATTCGGTTCGGATGTCCACATTAACCTTGAGCGGATCAACTGAGATATTACCAGATTGAGAAGGGAAAATTGCATAGGTCTTTAGTTTCATGGTATTGAAAATTTCCCCATTTCTGGTAGTTCGTTGAACATTCATCCTTTTAGGCGAGAAAACGTCTTCCTTCCAGAAACCTATAAAGGAAGGCTCTGCATTGAAGGAGAGAGACGTGACATCATATTTAGAATATAGAGTGTAGGTGACTTCCACCGCTTCATTCTGATAGGGATTCTTATCAGAAACCTGAATATCAATGAACATATTATCACTTAGTTTGCCACTGGTAGATTTAGGAGAATTATCGTTTCTGCCTCGGGAAGGTGCTGGTTTATTACTTCCCTGAATAACATTTATATTAATTGCACCAGTTTTATAAGATTTTTTTTTGTATTTTATCGTAATAGACGGGATAGTGATCTTCCCAAGGCTTTTTGGGCTAAGAGAATACTGGTATTTTTTAGTCACTGAGGATTCAAAACTGCCATTTACCATAGTATAGCTTGATGATGAAGAAGTGGAAACTCCCTGATTATTAAAGCCATCCAGTTTTGGTAAATTAGGAGTGCCAATCTTATCTGCATCAGATCCTGATATCTCTATAGTATATTGAACTTTATCTTTGATACCTACCGTTGTGCGATTTACGTAGGCAGTAACTTCCAGATCAGCTGCCAGAGCAGAAACTGCAAGCATCATAAAAAGAATAAGTGATACATATTTTTTCATTTTACCAGTATTTCCCGGATTTTTGTCTTTCAGCAGATTTCTTTTCCTTTTCTTTTTGCATCTCTTCCTTTTCATTTGCCAGAAGAGCTTTCAGCATTTGCTCAGCTTCTTTTTCATCTTTGGATTTCTCTACTTTCTGTTGCTGCTGCTTCTGTTCTTCATCACCTTGCTTTTGCTGCTGTTCTTGTTGCTGCTTTTGTTTTTCCTTGTCTTCTTTTTTATCATCACCCTGCTGCTGCTGCTGCTTTTGTTTGTCTTTGTCTTTGTTTTCATCTTTATTATCTTGATCCTGGTTTTGCTGTTGCTGCTGTTCCTGCTGCTTTTGCAAATAACGAGATGCCAGTTCATAATTATAACGGGCATCAGGATTCCGGGGATCATTCATCAGAGATTTTTTGAAGTACTCCAGAGCATTTTTATAATCCTGCTGTTGAAATTTTATATTACCCATATTCTGGTAGAGCTTTGATTTATCATTGAAATCCTGATCTCGCATTGCCATCTTATATTCTGCTTCAGCATCTTCAAGTTTTCCCTGCTTGTATAGAGCATTTCCCAGATTGTAATGCAAAGCACTATCTTCAGGATACTTCAAGGCATTAGATCTGTATTTTTGCTGAGCTGCTTCAATGTCTTTAGATTTATATTCCTGGTTTGCTTTGCTGTTTGTGATCACTTTATCATAGGTGAGTATTTCTCCTAAAGCTGCATTGGAAATAATCAATAGAATAAAGATAACAGAAGCTGAGCGCATAATCATCTCCTTGTTTTGATAACCCTTTCAAAGGGTGTGTTGCGAACTACCATAATAAGAAACTCAATAATAATAAAAATTAGGGCAGCAATTACAAAATAACTGTATTGATCTTTGTAGCGAGAATATTGACGAGCATCAATTTTTTTCTTTTCCAGAGTCTTTATCTCATTAAGTATCTGAAATATTTCTGATTGTTGTGGTGTGATAGGAAAAAACCTACCATTAGTGGCTTTTGCAATCTTGCTCAATATATCAACATTAAGTTTAGAGAATATTATTTCACCAGCGTCATTTTTGGCATATACAGTATTTCCATTTTCATCGAGAACCGGGATAGTGCTGCCATCTGGTGATCCAATACCCAGAGAATAGATAATAGCTCCCTGTTTTTTTGCTTCTTCAGCAAAGTCTATAGCTTTCTCTTCCAGATCCTCACCATCAGAAACCAGGATAATTATTTTATGTTTGTCTTTTTCAGAGAACACCTGTAAAGATGTCTCCAGAGCCTTGCCGATATTGGTACCATAAGAAGTTACAGTCTCAGTATCAAGAAGACTTAGGAAGAGTTTTGCTGCCCCATAATCATCAGTAAGGGGACATTGAACAAAACTGCGTCCAGCAAAAGTTACAATGGCGATCCGATCACCTTTAAGCTGATCGATAAATAGAGAGATTTGATCTTTTGCTCTTTCAATCCTGCTTGGTTGAATATCTTTAGCATCCATACTTTTGGAAACATCCATACAGATCACTATATCTACACCTTCTTTTTGCACGATCTGGACTTCACGATCCCATTGTGGTCTTGCAAGAGCTATGATCATAAAGAAGAGAGCGATAATCAGAAAGGTATTTTTAAGATTAAACTTAAAGGAAGAAAACTGTTGTAAGTAATAATCATAAAAGCGGTTTTCAGCAAATTTTGAAAACGCTTTTAAGCGTAATTTCTTAGATAAAAAGACAAGTATCAAAGCTATAGGAATTAATAGCAAAAGAAAGAAAGCTTCAGGATTACCCCAGTGCATAATTAGCTCCTATGGAAGTTGTTTTAATATAAAGAACCGGAATATGAATTCCAATGCCAGCAGAATAATTGCCAGCAGAATCCAGCGCGTGAAAAGCTCTTCGTATTCGTAGTAGTTTTTGATCTCAATCTGGGTCTTTTCCATGTTATCGATATAATCCATTACTTCTTCAAGCTGTTCAGTATTTCTGGCAAGCCGGGCATGGTCTGTTCCGCATGTTTTGGCAATATCATTTAGGATATCAATATCAAAATCAATATTTACCTTTCTATAGCCATTGCCATAAGGAAAGTCCACCATTCCTTTTCTGCCGACACCTATTGTATATACTTTGATCCCAAATGTGGCAGCCATGTTTGCAGCAGTAAGGGGATGTATTTGCCCGGTATTATCTTTTCCATCAGTTATCAGAACAATAACTTTCGACTTTGCTTCGGAATCTTTAAGTCTGGCTACCGCAGTTGCCAGTCCCATGCCAATAGCAGTACCTTGAGCTTCTTCATCGATTTTAATATCACCAAATATTGTCATCAGCATATTATAATCTAATGTTAAGGGGCATTTAGTGTATGCATGATCAGAAAAAACGATTACGCCAATCCGGTCATTTTTACGTTTTTTGATAAATTCAGCTGCCACCTTTTTTGCAGCTTCCAAACGATTAGTTGGCTGAAAATCAACAGCCTGCATACTTCCTGAAATATCTACAGCTAAAATAATATCAATTCCATTTCCAGTGATTTTCTGTTTTTGATTTGCCAGCCTGGGACGGGCAAGCGCAATAAATAATGAAGAAATGAGCAGTATCCTTAAAAGGATTGGAATGAATCGAAGCCATGAAGATATTGAAAGTGATTTCAGCAGTTCAATGCGATTATGGTGGAATCTAAGACGTTTCTTTTCGTAATAGAATATTTCCCAGATAAGATATGGTATACAGATCAATATTCCCCAGAGCCAGTCAGGTTTAAAAAACTCAAGCATTTTTAACCTCCGTGCTCCTTTGACTGAAAGCTACCAGATATGCTTCAAGCCAGTTTGCCAGTTCTTCTGCTTTATTTCTTTCTGGGATGAATTTAGCAAACTTAACTTTATCAGATTCCATGAGTAGATGTAATATCTCACCTTTTTCACTTGGGTCATCTAACTTAAGGAAATATCGGATCTCACTAGTAGTCATTTCCAGAGCATTGATCTTATAATATCTTTCTATAAAATATCTTAGAATAATAGAAAGTTGAAAATGGAATTCCAGGAATTCTCCTTTATCCAGAAGCTTTTTACCTAATAATTCATGCAGCATTTCCTGTGCTATTTGCCATATTGGTCTATTATCGGTAAATTTTGGTATTTCCTCTGGTTTTGCTGGTTTTGTTAAGAATTTCTTTAGCAGTAAGATAATGGCAATAACAAATATCAGACCAAGTATTGGAATAAAATAGTCCCAGAAACCAAGTTTTAATGATAAAGGATGCGCAATATCTTTGATAACATTAGCAGAATCCGGTAATACGGAATTTATGATAACAACAAAATCGCGAGTTGTTAATACAGTGTCCTGTGAACCTGATTTAACCAGAAATTCCAGAGAAGGAAAAGTGTAATCACCAGTATCAAATGCTTGGAAAGTCATTTTAATCAAATTCTTTTTCACACCATCTTCAATAATTTCCTGCTGCTGTGGCTCCCCCATTGGGAAGAACACATCGATACTATCAAGTTGAGGAGCAAATATGGTATCAGCTGGTGAAGAAGTTATTTCCACATAAATGCTAAACGGGGTACCAACAAATAACTTGCTGGGTTTCTCAATTTTTTGATCTAATGCCTGTGCTGAAAGAAAGACTGTCAGCAGCATTATTAAATGAAATAGAGTTATTTTCTTCATATCAGCGTCGGTGTTTCCTGGCACGGAACAACTCCATTAGTTTCTTTGTATAAGATTCATCAGTTGTGAAGGTTCTGTTTTCCACTTTTATCTTTTTCATCGTTTCATTGAATTCAAAGCTTTCCTGATCAGTAGCCTTTTTATATTTCTCTCTTAATTTGCGATTGCCTGTATTGATGGTAAAGCGTCTACCTGTTTCCGGATCAGCAACATTTAATAAACCACATTTGGGTAATTCAAGATCAGCTTTATCTAAAATCCTTAAAGCAATAACATCATGCTTCCCTGCCAATATTCTTAAGCTGTCTTTGTAATCATCTGCAAGAAAATCAGAAATAATGAATATTATTGAGCGTTTGGGAATTATCTGATAGGCGTATTCAATAGCTGCTTTCAGATCAGTTCCATCACTTTGGGGGACATGATATAATATATCTCTCAAGATCCTCAAAGCGCTTTTCTTTCCTTTACGAGGTGGAGAATACTTCTCTATCTGATCAGAAAATAAAAGCAAGCCTACTTTATCATTATTTGAAAGGGCTGAGAAAGAGAGGACAGCTGTAATTTCAGTAATATATTCAGATTTCAAGTAACTGTGAGTACCAGTAGAAGTTGAACCACTTACATCAATCAAAAAGATGACATTCAGTTCACGTGTTTCTTCAAACTTCTTGATATAGGGATGACCCATTCTGGCAGAAACATTCCAGTCTATTTGACGAAAGCTGTCTCCATCCTGATATTCCCGCACTTCGGAGAATTCCAGTCCCTGACCTTTGAACATACTGTGATATTCACCGGAAAAAAGTTCTGAAACCAGATTTCTCGTAGTGATCTCTATTTTCTTGATCTTGGCAATGATCTCAGAAACTTCCATGGATTATGGCACCTCTATTTCATCAAATAGCCTGTTAACTATATCTTCCTGTGTAATCTGTTCTGCTTCAGCTTCATAGGTAAGAATTACACGATGACGCAGAATATCTTTACCAATTGCCTTAATATCATCAGGGATCACATATCCTCTGTGTTCAAGAAAAGCATGGGCTTTTGCTGCTTGGGCAAGATAGATTGTGGCTCTTGGGGAAGCTCCACATTCAATGAGGAATTTCATATCTTTGATATTAGTGAATTTATCAGGCTGACGAGTGGCGAAAACAAGATCTAAAATATATTCTTTTATCTTGTCTTCCATATAAATATCTTTAACAAGCTGACGCAATTCAATAATCTCCTGAGGAGAAACGACCTGAGATACTTCAATCTTCTCGTCATTTACCATCCTATCGAGGATGATCTTTTCTTCATCTCGGGATGGATAGCCAACCATAAGCTTCAGCATGAAACGATCTATCTGGGCTTCAGGGAGTGGATATGTACCTTCCTGCTCCAGGGGATTCTGGGTAGCCATTACCAGGAAAGGTGTTGGCAGGGGATAGGTTGTATCACCTATAGATACCTGGCGTTCCTGCATGGATTCCAGAAGTGCGGATTGCACCTTTGCGGGTGCACGGTTGATTTCATCAGCAAGTATAAAATTGGCAAATACGGGACCTTTTTTAGGTACAAACTCAGAGGTTTTTTGATTATAGATAAGAGTTCCCACGAGGTCTGCCGGTAGAAGGTCTGGAGTAAATTGGAGACGGTGGAAAGAGGCATTTATTGTCCCAGCTACAGTGCTTACGGTTAAAGTTTTTGCCAGTCCCGGAACACCTTCCAGAAGAATGTGCCCATTAGCAAGTAATCCCACTAATATTCGACTGACCATATATTGCTGTCCAACAATAACTTTGCCTACTTCTGCTGAAATATTATCAATCACGGGACTTTTCTCAATTACTCTCTGATTTATCTCTTCAATTGTCATCTGTCCTCCAGATAATTTATTTTATTTAGTAAACGAGTACACCTCTTTAAGGTTACAATTGATTTGTTTTATTTTTATTTTTATTTTTTCATCTAATATTTCAAGAATTGCATAAGTAGCAATATTTCCCCGATCAATCTTGTTCTTAATATGACCTGGATTAATATAAATGCAATTTAATTGTTTTTCAACTTTAAAAGAATGAGTATGACCATAAAGTATCACATCAAGTTTTCTCGGTAATTTTGGAATATCCTGAGGTGCATGAACTCCCCCAATTTTCCAGCCATTAACCTCAATTACACAGGTGGCAGCAAGTTTACCAGAAAAATAACCATTATTAAATATTCCAGGTACTCTGAAAATCTCTTTACCTTCAGTAAGATCAAAATTATCCTCAAGATCATTATAGAAATCACCTAAATGAAATATTATCTGAGCATCGTTCTCATTTTCCAGAGCCTGCCTGAGAAGTTTCTGATTGCCATGGGAATCAGAAATTACAATTACTTTTGTCATTTTGTAAGGAATATCTATTTCTTTTTTCTTTTCATGGATGTGGGAGCAGATATTCCCATCAGATCCAGAGAAATTGCCAACACATTTTTGATCGAAGAAATAAGGAAAAGACGACAACGTG
>JAVCDJ010000002.1 GCA_030765845.1 Candidatus Stygibacter australis | reverse complement strand
TGCATAATATTGGTGGGGTTACAGCTACTGGGATTGAAGCAATAGCAGTAGAGAATGATCCTTTTGTAGCAATCAGTGCAGTTGGAGGCTATTGTGAGGAAATTATGTCCGGGGAAAGCATGTTGATAGAATATGCTTTCTGCATTGCAATAGGTGAGGAAATTCCTGATCAGTATAATTTTACGATAGATATCTGGCTGGAATCGGAGCAGGGAAGCTGGAGTGAGGAATTGGAATTCACAGCATACAAACAGTCTTCATTTGTTGTGGAACCAGACAGTCTTGATCTGGAAATCTTGTGGGGAGAAAACTTTGGTAGTGGGATAACTCTAAGAAATGCGGGTGAACTACCTCAGAATTACTATATAGAGCTTATTGAGATGGAGACGTGTAATATTAGAAGTATAGAAATATCTCCTTCTGAGGGTTGGCTGGACGCTGATGAAAGTGTGTTTATTGAGCTACATATTGATACTGGCAATATGACAGAGATGGAGTATGATTATGAACTGGTGGTGAGTTCAGACAACTGGGAAACAGTTATTGTGCCAATAGCTATTAGACCCAGTGAAGGGGGTAATGCAGGTAATGAGATACCAGAAGCCACCAGGCTCAGGCAGAATTACCCCAATCCTTTTAATCCAGAAACATCTATTATTTATGAGCTTGCTAAAGCTGGTAATGTGACTTTAGAAGTTTATAATATCAAGGGACAGATGGTGCGCAGACTGGTGAATAGGTTCAAGGCGGCAGGCTCATTTAAAGTAGTCTGGGATGGCAGGGACGAGGATGATCAGGTTGTATCCTCTGGTGTTTATATCTATAGATTAAAAACTGAAAGGGAAATATATAGCAGGCGGATGCTGCTGTTAAAATGAGGTAAGTAGATGAAAAAGAATTTTATTCTGGTATTATTGACTGTAATATTTTTTGGGATGCTGTGGTGCGAGCGGGTGGATGTATCTGGTGATAGTGAAGGTTTAGTGGTAACTTATGAGCAATCAGGACGAGGGAATATCAGACTGGATTTTTGTCTAGATGGCTACGAAAGTGAAAGAGTAGAGAAATCGGGTGGCTCTTATACGCAAATTGGCTATGAAGGAGAGGGTAAACTGCTGGAAGTGGGAATGCCTGATCTGCCTGTATTCACTCGTCTGATCGCTATTGCTGATGCAGGTGAAGTGACACACAATATAATATTTTCTGATTATGAAGTGATAGAAAATGTTATGATATATCCTCAGGAAGAATTATTAACTGACGGGGAATTTATACCAGATAGATTCAGGATTGATGAGGAGTATTACAAGTCAGGGGGAATGTATCCTGCAGAGTCCGTAATAGTAGGTGAACCAGCGATAATGCGTGATTTGCGTCTGGTGGCAGTGACGTTTTGTCCATTTCGTTATCTTGCGACAGAAAAGAGATTGTATATATATCATAATATCAGCGTAGAGCTTATCACTATTGGTGAAGGCGGATCAAATTGCCGAACTGTTACTGGAAAGCCATCTCGGGCTTTTAGTGGGATATATGAGTCTTCAGTTATGAATTTTGCTGAAGTGGCAAATTTACGGGAAGATTATCAGCGTCCGGCAATTCTGTTTATTCATCCTGATAATGATAATGTGGTGGATAATCTGGCTTATCTGATAGACTGGAAGGAGCAAAAAGGTTTTGATGTAAGCAGTGTGGATACCGGTGAGACAGGGACATCAAATACCGCGATCAAGAATTATATCCAGGACGCTTATGATAACTGGGATAATCCGCCGGAGTTTGTGGTTTTAGTGGGAGATGCAAATGGAGCAATCACGATCCCTGCCTGGTATGAAAACTGGAGTGGATACGGAGGTATAGGAGATTTGCCCTATTCTCAACTGGCAGGGACAGATATATTAGCAGACGTGATAATAGGACGTCTTTCTGTGAATAATGTCGGAGAACTGCAAACTATAATTGCAAAGTCAATTAACTATGAAAGAAATCCCTATATCGACGATGAAGACTGGTTTCAAAATGCCGGACTGTTGACAAGTGGTGGAGAATCAAAGTTGGCAACCTGTCAGGCAGTTAAAAATTGTATAGAGACCTATAACGAATCATTTACTTTTGATGAGCATTATACAGACTATCAACCCTTTATACTGAGTCAGATTATAAACAACGGAGCGGGATATATCTGTGCCCGTTGTGGTGGTGGTATGGGTGGTTGGGGTTATACTGAAATTTCTGCTTTAACTAATGGCTGGATGCTTCCATTTGCGACAATTATCACGTGTTATACTGGAGATTTTCATAATAACTGTCAGTCAGAACTGTTCGTCAAAGCAGGAACCCCTACGAATCCTAAGGGAGGTATAGGTTGTGTGGGTTCAGCAACAGGTGAGACATCTACCTGTATAAATAACTGCATTACAGCTGGAATATATTCAGGTATATTTGCAGATCAGATATTCACTCCAGGTGGGGCTTTAGTACGTGGAAAGCTTCATCTTTATCAGCAATATCCGCAAAATCCCAATAACCAGGTGAATGCAGCATCGCACTGGAATAATCTGATGGGTGATCCTTCATTGGAGCTTTGGACATCTACACCCCAGCCAATGAGTGTTTTCTTTGAAGCAGAAGTTGCTGATGGAACAAACTGGATGCAGATTAGTGTTATTGACAGTAATAATGGGATGCCTTTACCGGAAGCCTGGGTAACAGCTCGGGGCAGTGATTACTATCAAACTGGTAATACAGATTGTAATGGAATATATTATCTTGATCTGGAGGGAGTAGCTTTATCAGAGACATATGAATTGACAATAACCTGTCATGATAAAATCCCTTTTGAGGAGGAATTCACTATTATCGAGGCAGAAGTGAATCTTGCTCTTGATCAATTGATATACATTGATAATAATGATGGAATTCCTAATCCAGGTGAAGTCATTAATCTGGATTTGACCATAGCGAATCATGGCAGTTCAGATGTTGTCGGCATTAGTGCAGAGCTGGTATCACACAACGATTATGTGATTGTGACTATGGGAGATACTGATCTGGGTGATGTATCTGCCAGTGGCTCGATAAATAATTCCGATCTGGCTGTAGAAATAGATTCAGCAGCTCCTGATGGAATTACTGCGTTACTTGATCTAATACTTACGTCAGAAAGTGAGACTTGGACAATTCCGATATTTCTGGAAATTTCAGGAGCGTTGTTACATATAACCTGCGTCCATGTACCTGATGTAAATGGAGTGATTGATCCAGGAGAAATGCGTGAAATATATTTTACAATTGAAAATATGGGAGAGCTTGCGGTGACGGATGTTACAGGTGAATTGGAATGTGCAAATCACCGCATTACAGTAATTGACAGTCTGGGTGAATTTGGCTCACTATTACCGGGAGATGAGGTTGATAATAATTTGAACCGTTTTATGATAACAGCCAGCAGTTATATTCTACCAGGCAGCCAGATACCTGTGAACATTCATTTTACAAACCCGACTGGATATGACAATGTAGCTACATATTTACTCGAAATTGGCATAGTGACCCAAAGTGATCCTTTAGGGGCAGATGCATACGGGTATTACTGTTATGACGATGGGGACACGGATTATTTAGTTTGCCCGGAATATGATTGGATAGAGATAGCTGAATCAGGAGATGAACTGTCACTAAATTCCTGGGGCAGCTCCGCTGAAATTATAGACGTTGATCTGCCGGCAGAATTCACTTTTGAATTTTATGGGGTGGAATATGATCTGCTCACAGTGGCAACATCCGGCTGGATAAGTCCGGGCGGGAGTGAAGTAGCCTCCTTCATGAATTGGATGATACCTGGGATGCAAGGTCCCAGTCCAATGATCGCTGCTTTTTGGGATGATCTCACAACCCAATCCGGGGATATTTACACATATTTTGATGCGAGTATGCACTATTATATAATCGAATGGAATGAGATGCTTAATTATTATAATAATGCCGCAGAAACCTTTCAGATCATACTTTACGACGCTGATTTTTATCCAACAGCAACCGGAGACAGTAATATTAAAATGCAGTATCAGGAATTTAATAATGTGGATGTAGGAGAGTACTATTGGCATAGCGCAACGCACGGGCAGTATTGCACAATTGGTTTGGAAGATCATACTGGACAAATAGGGCTGCAATATACCTTTAACAATACTTATCCGACAGCAGCCAAACCTTTAGAAGATGGTTCAGCAATCCTATTTACATGTCAACCCATTCTGGAGGATGTACCATTTGTGTGGTTAGCCGATTATAGTGCAACAGCTGGAGATGATGGGTTTATAGAATCCGGTGAGGATGCAATTATTGATATAGTTCTGGAAAACATTGGAGGAGTGACTGCAAATGCTATTAATATCAGTATCAGTGAGAATGACGAGTATATTGAAATTACTGATGCAACTGAGGTTTGTGATCAGTTAGAAGCTGATGAAATGATTGAATTAGCAGATGCTTTCAGCATTTCTGTAAGTGAAAATGTGCCAGATTTCTATGTATTTACTCTGAATGTGACGATAGAATCTCAGGAAGATTCCTGGAGTCAGTTAATTAGTTTCACAGCTTATCATGCCAATATATTTATGGTTGATGCAGATAGTATTGAAGTGGAATTATTATGGGGAGAACAAACGAGCAGGAGTTTTACTCTTTCCAATACCGGAGATTTACCCACCAATTACTATATAAGAATAGATGAATCACCCCTGCCAGAACGTGATGTGAGTGGTTCAACCATTACTTGTGATACGGATTCTTTTACTCCCGGGGAAGAAACAACCTGGACCTTTACAGTGTATAATGGTTCCCCGGATAACGAATGGATTTGTGATGCCTGGCTGGACTTTCCTCTGGGCGTTACTGTTCTGACTGCGAGTGATATTACCGGCGGCTCAGGTGGAGATATGATCTGGGACGGGACTACTGGAGCCGGACAAGAAGTAAACTGGCATGGACTGACAGTAAATGAATGGGGTGTATTGCAGTCTCATGAAACAGCGGTCTGGGAAGTAGATGTTCTTTTAAGCACGGAATTTGCCGGAGATATGACAATAGGCTGGGAAGTGTGGGGCGATACGTATGGTGCGGATCCACATTGTGAGACAGGCGAGATCTATCTGCTCTATCCCTTGAGATGGATCAATCTTGATACTTCTTCCGGAACACTGGAAGCTGATGGATCAAGCGAAATAACTGTAAATTTTGATACAAGTGACGTAGAGGAATATGTTCATTACTGCCAGATTGTAATTACTTCAGATAGTTGGGATTCAAAAACCATTCAGGTTTTGCTAACGCCTATTCAAGATGATAATGAAGAGACAGAATTAGTAACCGGAGCAGTGCAATTACAGAACTATCCTAATCCTTTCAATCCAGAAACTCTGATCAGATATGAGCTGCCAGAAGCTGGAAATGTGACTTTGGAAGTTTATAATGTCAAGGGACAAATGGTGCGTAATCTGGTGCAGGAATATAAACAGGCAGGATCTTATGAAGTGTGCTGGGACGGCCGATCAGAGGAAGGTTATGATGCTGCTTCTGGGATATATTTATATCGATTACGCTATGGTGGAGAGGAAATCAGTAAAAGAATGTTGTTATTGAAATAGTGAGTCGGAAATCGTCAGTCGTTAATCGTGAGTCGAAAACTTAACTGGTACTGCATTATTCGGAAATGAAAGGTCGCTATCTGCGTCCCACTTGCGAGTACGCCAGCGGTGCACATATAACTTAGTTGAAGAAAATGGTTTGAGTAAATCGAGAATTTTAAAAGGGGGCAAATATGAGGAAAACTATTATGCTGATAGTGATTCTGGTATTTACGATAGAATTATTATCATTCAGCGAACCGGTTGAGATTGATAATGATCTCAATGGTGAGTTATTGATCAATTATGAGAAGAATGTGCAGATAATTGATGGTAAACTCTGGATATTGTATTATGATGTAGCTATCCATCCAATGACTACTTATCTGAAACTGGCAAGAGAGCAGGAAGACGGCAGTTTTGAGGTGATGACGCTTTGCAGTATGAATATTGCCACAGGGGTGAGGTCAGAATTGGATTGCACTTTTGCTGTGCAGGATGAAGAAGTCACTATTTTTTATCAGAAAACCTATAGTAATATTGAGGATGTGCGGGTATTTAAGATGCACTCTAATAACCTGATGAATAATTACCAGGAATCAGAATTCAGCAGTCAATACAGCAATATAGCAGAAATGAGTCTTAAGCTCAGTGAAGATGAGCTGGTGCTGATACTTTTACGGGGAGATCTTTCTACCAGTACAGGTATAAATTCTCTATATTATGAATACGCCAGTGGAAATGAATTTAATGGTCAGGATATATTCAGTGGCCAGGTTTACAGTAAAGATTATATCTATATCCATCAAACCGGTCAGGGTAATAATAATGGCTGGCCCACCTTTAATGACTTAGTAGTGACCGAGCAGCGAATAATGGATGTTAGTACTGGAGCTCCAGCGCAATTTTCCGCTCCCATGGATGTTATATTCAGAGGTGGCTACATTGAAGAAAGCTCATCAGATTATGAATTGCCAGAAGAAGTTGTCTTAAGCTGGAATGGTTATATTTTGGATAGCAGCATCGATAGGGACCTGATATATGTTAAAATACAAGGAACTACGGCAACTTGCCGTTATGCAGATATAGAAACACATCTTGATACGATCACGGTGTATAATAGTTTTCCTGATGCAGAGCATAATGATCTGGCAATAGGAGATTCCATCTGGACGAATGAAGTAGAGGTTAAGGAATATGATTGGGATGATGGTACATTTACTTTTCCTCTTCAAAATCAATCAATGGTATCTTATTGCCCAATGTGGATTGAAGGAGATGTGTCCGGACCAATGACCATTGGCTGCACAGACTCGATTTATGTAACCAGCGATTTAACTTATAGTAGTGTAACACCGGGAAATGAACCGCAAACCGGATTTGACTATCTGGGTCTTGTATCTGAAAAGAGCATAGTTGTAAAATATAAAAATTATGATCCGGATATTGAAATGATAAAAAGCGATAACTGTGATGGAGTTTATATTTATGGTGTATTAGCAGCCCTGGGTGAAGTAGATGATAATTACGTTATAGAACCAACTGCCGGTAATCTGCAGGTGGAATATTTGCATCCACATGGGAGCACCCCAGCTTATGAGATAGAGCGAAATGGTTACAGGGAACTTTTTCCCTATCCTGATCTGAATAAATTTGTGTATAGTAATGCGGTATATTATTCCGGTGATCAAGGATTTGTGATGCACAGCAATGATATGCCAGCGGGTTATCCCTGCTGCGGATATCCTTATGAAAATGAGGCTTATGGTAATGGTATTATTACGCCTTATGGTGCAGATTATCCCTGGTATAATCCAGTATATCCAGAAAGCAGTACAGATATCGTGTTTGACCGCGGTACAATTGAGCTTTATGGTGCCTTGATAGAAAGAGGTTTTCATAAGGTTTACTGCAGTGGTGATGATCCTGATGCTCATCATAGCAGCAACTGCTGGAATCCTTTTGATGGCTGGTATGGTGGAGAGCATGAACCTTGCGGATATGAACTTAATCTGCATTATGATGATAGATTAGAGTATCAGAATGAACTTCCTCCAGAGCTTCATACCTTAGTACATGATCCTGAATATAGAGTTACAATTCTCCATTCAGCTAATGGTGGAGACAGCTTTGTGCAGAGATATGATCAATTGATAGATAATAATGACTTGAATATTAATAAAAATCTGCAAGCTGTAGAAGAAGATGGAATTATTGCCTTTGTATATAATTGTCTTAATGAATACAGGATCGATCACTGGGATACTAATTCTTTTGGCATGACAACGGAATCATTCTCCTTGGAAGAATTTACTGGAAACATCAAATCTCTGAGACTGCTTGATAATACTCTATATTTCCAGGATGATGAAGAGATATTCGAACTGGAAAATAGTTATCTTTATCCTCTTTCTGACCTCCTGGAAGCCGATTTTAATGGGTTTAATTTTGAAACAGCAGATAGGATATTATGGTCAGCAGACTGGCAGGGTTATGATCTTGATTTCATGTTTTATGCTACAGATGAGTACTGGGATTTTGATGATATTGGTGAAAGCACCTATGAATATGGCTATGATGTGGATTATTTTAATCTGGAAGATATCTATCTGAAAGTATATGGACAAAGAGAAGTCCAGCTGTTTCTGCATGGCAGAGATTATAATGAAGATACGTTTTACCTGGCTCGAGATCAGATAGCAGCATCAATTGCCAGCTCAGATGAAATCAGCGAAATAGTGAATATGAATGTGTATCCAAATCCTTTTAATCCTGAATTGACAGTTAAATACAACCTTGAAGAAGCTCAAAGAGTAGAGATCACAGTATATAATTTGAAAGGCGAAAAAGTAAAAACGCTTCTGGAAGAGCAGGCAGTAGCCGGAGCTGGTGAAAAGGTTTGGGATGGCAGAAATGCTCAAGGTTCAGCTTGCGGCAGTGGAGTATATTTTGTGCAGATGAAAACAGGGAATGAGCGGATCTTGAAGAAAGCTTTATTACTGAAATAAATATCAGGATTATGAGGAGGCAAATATGAAGAAAATATTTTTAGTAATCATAATAATGGTCTTTACACTGAATTTATTATCATTCAGCGAACCGGTGGAGATTGATGATGATCTCAATGGGGAATTATTGGTCAATTATGAGAAGAATGTGCAGATAATTGATGGTAAACTCTGGATATTGTATTATGATGTAGCTATCCATCCAATGACTACTTATCTGAAACTGGCAAGAGAGCAGGAAGATGGCAGTTTTGAGGTAATGGAGCTATGCAACATGAATATAGCAGCAGGAGTGCGATCACAACTGGATTGTACTTTTGCAGTTCAGGATGAAGAAGTCACTATTTTTTATCAGAAAACCTATAGCAATATTGAGGATGTGCGAGTGTTTAAATTGCATTCCAATAATTTAATGATAAACTATAATGAGTCTGAGTTCAGCAGTTTGTATGGCAATATAGCATCTATGAGTTTGGAACTGGTAGAAGATGAACTGGTACTGGTATTATTACGAGGAGGACCGGTGACAAGCTGCGGGATGAGGAGTTTGTATTTTGAAAATAATAATGGGAATGAATTTACGGGTCAGGATCAATTTACCGGAAGAGTTTACAGCAAAGATGATATAATTATTCATCAAACCACGCAGGGCAATAATGGCGGTTGGCCCACTTTTCATGACCTGGTAGTATCAGAAGGCAGGATAATGGATGCAAGTACCGGGCAGCCAGCAATTAACTCTGCTCCTATGGATAATATTTTTCTGGGAGGTTACATAGAAAATTCTGCAAATATCAATATAAATTCTGGCGTTGCGGCTGAAATCAGGATGAATGGGTACAGTTTGGATAGTTCTATAGACCGTGATATATGCTATGTGAAAATTGATGGCTCTAATGCAGTCTGCAGATATGCTGATATTATCGTTGAACGTGATACATTCATAGTTCATAATTCATTTCCTGATGCTGCGCATCCTAATACCACCGTAGGTGATTCAATCTGGACGAATTACTTAGATGTAAAAACACTTGACTGGGATATTGGGACTTTCAATATTCCATTACAAAACAGTTCAGCGTTTGTGTACTGTCAAATGTGGATCGAAGGTGATGTGTCAGGTAGTATGACCTTGGGTTGTGCTGACACGATTTTCATAACTGGTGATTTAATATATAATAGTGTGATTCCGGGTGAGGAACCATTAACCGGATATGACTATCTGGGTCTTGTATCAGAAAAGAGTATCGTTGTGAAGTATAAGAATTATGATCCAGATATGGATGAGATACAAAGCCCTAATTGTGATGGGGTTTATATTTATGGAGTAATGGTGGCTTTAGGTGAAGACGGTAATCTGGGAGTAGAATATCTGCATCCTCACGGCAGTACTCCGGCTTATGAGATAGTACGCAACGGTTACAGGGAAATTTTCCCCTATCCTGATCTAAATAAATTCATTTTCCCACCTTCTCCTTACTGGATTGGTGATCAAGGTTTTATGATGCACAGCAATGCCATGCCGGAGGATTTTCCCTGCTGCGGATTTCCTTATGAAAATGAGGATTATGGAAATGGTATAATCACACCTTATGGCACAGATATTCCCTGGTATAATCCAGCATATCCAGAAAGCAGTGAGGATATAGTTTTTGAAAGAGGAACAATTGAACTTTATGGCGGGTTATATGAAAGAGATTTTCATCAGGTATTATGCAATGGTGATGATCCTGAGGTACATTATAACAATATCTGGGATCCTGACAACGGGTTGTATGGCGGAACTCATGAACCCTGCGGTTATGAACTGAATATTTATTATGATGAGCGACTGGACTATCAGAATATTTGTCCACCTGCAATACATCTGTTGGGGGGACCGATTGAGCATCAGGTTACAGTGCTGCATTCAACTAATGGTGGAGACAGCTTTGTGCAGAGATATAACCAGGTAATGAATAATTCAATGCTGAGTATGCAAGTGGACATTCAAACAGAAGATGACGAAGAGATACTTGCATTTATTTATAAAGCAGTAGATGAATACAGAGTAGATTTTTGGGATAAAGATTCTAACGGGATGACATTGCAGACTTTATCTAATGATGAATTTACCGGAGATATCCGTAATATCCGATTATTTGAAGATGAGTTGTATTTTCAGGATGATACAGCTATTTATCATCTGCTTAACAATAATCTATATCCGCTTTCTGATTTAATAACTGGTGAATATTATGGTTTTTCTTATGATTATTCAGATCGCCTGCAATGGACAGCAGACTGGCAGAGTTATAACCTGATTTTCACTTTCTATGAAGGTGACGAGTATTGGCAATTCAGTGAGATTGGCGAAAGTGTATATGAATATGGCAGTGAAGTAGATATCTTTAATTTAGAGGACATCTTTCTGAATATCAATGATCAGGGAGAAGCACAATTATTTCTGCATGGCAGAGAGTATAATGAAGATATGTTCTATCTGGCGCGGGACTTGATAGAGGCTTTGCCAATTCAGCCAGATGAAATCAGTGAAGTTCTTAATATGATAGTATATCCGAATCCTTATATTTCTGGCAGTACACGCAGTGACTGCATGATCTCATATACAATTCCAGAAACCCAATCAGGAGAAATTGGCATTTATAATATTAAGGGTCAATTCCTGAACAAATGGCAGGTAGAAAACTCAGGCGAGATCAGCATTAAGGCATCAGACTACAAAAGCGGAGTTTATCTGCTGCGCATTCAGAGTGACGGCGGGGAGATAGAAAGGAAGCTTTCGATAATCAAGTAATCAAGATTATATCTTAAGCAGTACCTTTCCCGTCATAACTGCGGGTATTGGTATATCCATGATCTTCAGGATCGTAGGTGCTACGTCAGCAAGTATTCCACTAGATACTTGATAGTCACTATCATCAATAAGAGAAATAATTACTGGCACTGGATTTGTGCTGTGTTGAGTAAGAACATTATTATTTTTATCAAGCATCTGATCAGCATTACCATGATCAGCAATGAGGATAACATTATAATCATGTTCTCTGGCTTTGGGGATAATTTCACCCAGGCATTTATCAACAGCTTCCAGTGCCTGTACTGTCGCACTGAAATCTCCAGTGTGTCCCACCATATCAGGATTAGCAAAGTTTGTGACTATGAAACTATATTTTTCCAGCGACAGAGCATTTACTAGTTTATCTTTAACTTCAAAAGCACTCATTTCCGGTTTCAGGTCATAGGTGGCAACCTTAGGGGAAGGCACTATATCCCATTTTTCATTTGAGTATTCTTTATCCCTTCCGCTATTAAAAAAGAAGGTTACATGAGCATATTTTTGTGTCTCAGCAAGGTGCAATTGCTTAAGTTTCTGCTTATTGATAACTTCAGCTAGAGTGTTAGGATTATGCTTACTTGGAAAAGCTACTTCCACATAATTATTCAAATTTGTGCCATAATTGCTGAAAGTAACAAATTTGAGTTTAGAGAATTTTTTAACCTTAAAATCATTATAACCAGGTATAACAAAACTTCTGGTGAGTTCTTTAGCTCTATCAGACCTATAGTTGAAGAAGATAATGCTGTCTTCATCAGATATTTTAGCAATAGGTTGACCATTTTCATTGATAACAGATGGTAAAACAAATTCATCTGCGACATCATTATTATAACTGTCAGAAATCGCTTCTGCTGTACTATCATAATGCTTGCAGTTGCTAAAAACCATTGCATTGTAAGCAGCTTTGATTCTTTCAAAATTAGAATCCCTGTCCATGGCATAATATCTGCCGGAGATAGTGGCAATTTTACAAATACCCGCTTTCTTAAGTTTTTTCTCAATTTTGAGCAGAATTTTTTTACCCATACGTGGGAGTGTATCTCTTCCATCCATGAATGCATGCAGAAATACTTTTGTAAGTCCTTTGCTTTTAGCCATTTCCAGGATTGGGAGTATATGATCCAGGGTGCTATGTATATGACCATTAGACAGGAGCCCCATAAGATGCAGACTGCTATCATATTTAAGGGCATGCTCAATAGCACTTTTTAATGCTTTATTCTCAAAGAAACTTCTATTTTCAATCAATCGATTAATTATTAGACTATGTTGATCAACAACTCTCCCAGCTCCAATGTTTTGATGACCAACTTCAGAATTTCCCATAACCCCCGCCGGTAAACCTACATTTGTGCCACTTGCTATTAGTTGATTGTGCGGATTGCCAGTTAGGAACTTACAATATTCAGGCATATTTGCTGCCATGATCGCATTGCCTCGGCGTCTTTTATTGATTCCAAATCCATCCAGAATCAGCAGTAAAACTCTTTTGGTTTCCATAATTATACCTCTTTTTCTTCATTATTCATTAACATATCATCTATTAGATTCTAAAAGGCATTTTCCGAGTAGCCTGCAATGCTGTCAAAGGAAATCACTTCAATATTTATAGGCTGTGGGACAGCAGCAGTGACAAAGAATGTTGACTAAAGAAGTGGTGTTTTCAAAATGACAGGGACAAAAACTTGTGAGGTTAATAAGGATGAAAAAGATATTTATATTAGTATTATTAAGTCTGGTACTCTTTTCTGGATGTACTAAACAAAAAAAAGCTGATGCATCAGGCAAAGTTGAAGTTGTTTTCTGGCATGCTATGGGTGGACCTTTGGGTGATGCCCTGGCAAAATTGATCGATGAATTTAATGATACTCATGCAGATATTCACATAAATGGCATTGCTATGGGTAATTATACAGCGCTTTCGCAAAAGATCATGGCAGCAGTGCAAACTGGTAATCAGCCGGACATCAGTCAGGTATATGAATCCTGGACTTCCAATATGATGGAAGGTGACGTCTTGCGACCAGTGGCAGATTTTATTGCTGAAGATGAAACTTTTGGTGATGAGGATCTGGCAGATTTTTATCCCGTATTTATCAAATGCAATACAATTGATGGACAGCTTGTCAGCTTTCCTTTCAATAAATCAGTAAGAGTGATGTATTATAATAAGGACATACTCTTTCAAAATAATATGGATCCAAATAAACCACCCAGAAACTGGTCGGAGTTCCGGGAAATGTGCCGAAATCTGACAGTTGATATTGATGGAGATGGAGTTCCTGACAGGTATGGCACAACGATCAAGATCAATGCCTGGCAGTTTGAAAATCTGCTGCTCCAGGCTGGTGGTGAGATCATGGATGTAGAGAGCAGTAAACCTTTATTCAATAGTCCGGCTGGGGTGGAAGCACTCAAATATTTAACCGGCATTTTAAATGAAGATAAGACAGCTTATCTCTCACCTGGTTACGATGGACAGAATGACTTCCTGGCAAGCAAAGTGGTATTTTATGAAGATTCCAGTGTATCAATTGCCTATATGAGGAATATTGGTATAGATTTTAACCTGGGGATCAGCTCTGTTCCCATCAAGGAAACCAGCAGAAATCTGATCAGCGGTACGAATGTGGCTATCTTTAAATCAGAAGATAAACGTGTGGAACTTGCTGCCTGGGAGTTTGTTAAATGGTTTACTTCTGCAGAGATAACTGCCAAGTGGAGTGAATACACGTATTATATGCCGGTTCGCAGAAGCGCATTCCAGCAGCCTAATATCAAGAAAAGACTGCTGACCAATCCGGAAATTAAATCCGTGTATGATCAACTGGAATATGCTACCTATGAACCCCAGATATCTGAATGGTTTGAAACCCGTAAGTATCTGGAAGACCAGGTGATAGAAAAAGTACTGCGAGGTACCAGCACTCCCAAAGCTGCGCTTGATAAAGCGGCAAAGAAATTAACAGAGATGCTGGCAAAAAAATAAATTATTCCACTTTTTAGGAGGTGAGGAATGTTTGGTCATCAGAGGATTGAACATTCGGGCTTAACCGAATTATTATATAATACCTAATCTGAGCAAATGAGAATCGCTAAGGTTAGATAATACTCAGAATAAGAAGATAATGGAGATATTATGAATATAAAGATAAAATTCCCGGATGGGAATATTAAAGAATACCCGCAAGGGATAAGTGCTCTGGAAATTGCTGAAGGCATTTCTCAGGGACTGGCAGATCAAACTGTGGCAGCAAAAGTTAATAGTAAACTGGTGGATGTGAATAAACCAATCTCAGAAGATGCCAGTCTGGAGCTTTTGAAGTTTGATAATGAAGAAGGACAGGAAGTGTATTGGCATTCAACTGCTCATTTGATGGCACAAGCAGTGCAGCAGCTTTTTCCTGAGGTAAAAGTAACAATTGGTCCCGCTATTGAAAGCGGTTTCTATTATGACTTTGATAAACCAGTTCCCTTCACTGATGAAGATCTGGTTGCTATCGAAGAGCGCATGAAAGAACTGGCAAAACAAAATCTGGAATATAAGCGGAAAGAAGTTTCCCGTAATGAAGCAATGGAACTCTTCAAGGAAATGGGAGAAACCTATAAGCTAGATATCCTGGCAAAAATTCCGGAAGATGAAGCACTGTCTATTTATCAGCAGGGTGAATTCGTTGATCTCTGCCGGGGACCTCATATAATTCACACTGGCAAGATCAAATCTATCAAGCTGCTGAAAACTTCTGGTGCCTACTGGCGTGGAGACAGCAGGAACAAAATGCTGCAGCGGATCTATGGTATTAGTTTTCCCTCTAAAAAGTTACTTAAAAAACATCTTAATGATCTGGAAGAAGCCAAAAAACGTGATCACAGACGCATCGGGATTGATCTTGATCTCTATTCCATTTCAGATGATATAGGACCAGGTCTGGTGCTCTGGCATCCTAATGGTGCCATGATCAGAAATATTATTGAAGATTTCTGGAAGAAAGAACACCTGAAAGCTGGATACAAGCTGGTTTATACTCCTCATATTGGCAAAAAACAGCTCTGGGAAACTAGTGGACATCTGGACTTCTATGAAGAAAGCATGTTCGCTCCCATAGATGTGGAAGGTCAGGAATATTACCTGAAACCGATGAACTGCCCTTTCCATATTGCTATCTATAATTCTCAAAGACGCAGTTACAGAGAATTACCTTTAAAACTGGCAGAACTGGGGACTGTGTATAGATATGAGAAATCCGGGGCTTTGCATGGCTTGATGCGTGTACGCGGATTCACTCAGGATGATGCTCATCTTATCTGCACAGAGGATCAGGTGGAGGCTGAAGTTGAAAAGCTGATCAAGTTCTCATTTATGATGCTGGATTCCTTTGGCTTTGAAAATTATCAGGTGTACCTGAGTACAAAACCGGAAAAAGCTGTTGGTGAAGACCATGACTGGCAGATAGCAACGGATTCTCTGGAAAAAGCACTTAATAAGCAAAATATTCCTTTTTCAGTGGATGAAGGTGGGGGAGCATTTTATGGTCCCAAGATAGATATTAAGATCAAAGATGCTTTGAACCGCAGCTGGCAGTGTACTACTCTCCAGTTTGACTTTAATCTGCCAGCCAGATTTAATATGGAATACATTGGTGCAGATAATACACCGCATCGTCCCTTTGTGTTGCACAGAGCTCTTTTGGGCTCAGTGGAGCGCTTCTTTGGCACGCTTATCGAATATCATGGGGGAAATTTCCCGCTTTGGTTATGTCCGGTGCAGGTGAAAATACTGCCGATCTCAGATCATTTCATCGAATATGCCCAGAAGATTGAAAGCGAATTACTGCAGCAGGAGATCAGGGCTGAAGTGGATTATCGTAATGAAAAGATCGGTTTCAAGATCAGAGCTGCAGAACTGCAGAAGATACCATATATGTTCATTGTAGGTGCCAAAGAAGTGGAAAATCAGCAGGTTTCCGTTCGTCGACACACAGAAGGTGATCTTGGCTCATATGATATTTCCGGAGCAGTAAAGCTCCTGAACGAAGAATTAGAAAAGAAATAATTTTAACCAGGAACCCGGGATTTATCTCGGGTTCCCATTTTGGAAAAATCATGGATATAAAGGCAACAATCAAAGAGGAATTAACCCGGGAAGCTGATGCTATCAGCAAGGCTGCACAAAATATCTCTAGCTCAGCTGAACAGGCAATTGATCTTCTTTTCAATTGCACTGGCAAAGTTGTAGTTACAGGAATGGGTAAGACAGGTATTATTGGCAGAAAGATAGCTGCTACACTGGCAAGTACCGGCACAACTGCTATTTATCTGCATCCTGCTGAAGGTATTCACGGAGACCTGGGGATGGTGCAAAAAGGTGATGTTGTGATCGCCATTTCTTATAGCGGTAATACCAGCGAAGTTATTCAGATAATTCCCTATCTGCATTTCAATAAAATCCCTATAATTGCCATTACAGGAAATCTTGATTCTGAGCTGGCAAAAAACTCCCAGGTAGTACTGGATGGATCAGTACCTTCTGATTCTGAACCTTTTGGTCTGGTGCCCACCTGCAGTACAACTGTGGCCCTGGCATTAGGTGATGCCCTGGCAGTGGCACTTCTTCGCAAGCGTAATTTCAGTGAAGAGGATTTTGCCCGTTTTCATCCAGGTGGGACAATAGGCAGAAAATTACTGCTCAAAACCCGTGATCTGATGCATAAGGGGGAAGAAATTCCTATCGTAGATTCACAAGCAGGACTGAGTACTGTCGTACTGGAAATGACCAGCAAGAAACTGGGATGCGCTTGCGTGATAGATGAAAACGGTAAATTATGCGGTATAGTGACAGATGGTGATCTCAGACGGCTTATCAGCAAGGGAGTGAAAGAACTGAAACAGACCGCAGAAGAATTTATGACTCCCAGTCCAGCTACGATCAGTTCAGATAAACTTGCCGTAGATGCCCTCTATCTGATGGAAGAGCAAAAGATAACTGTGCTGCCCGTAGTGGATGGATCACATATTCCCGTGGGAATTATCCACATGCACGATCTCATCCAGGCAGGAGTAGTAGGGTAGCCGATGTAACCGGAGCATCCTTGCTCTGGGTGGTGGAAGAATAATTGAAAATGTAAAATGTAATCAGCCATAGGCTGACAAGAATGGAAAATTAAATGCAATGTAAGAATTATCAACCACGAAAGCTCCGAAATTACACGAAAAAATACAATGTAAGATTTATTGAGCCGCGAACAAACCAAACAAAGTATGAAATACAAGCCAGGTTTCCGATTTACGACTAACGACTCACGCCTGACGATTTACCAGCGAAATTTCCTCAAACCTTCTAATCTTCTACCCTTCTACCCTTCATTTTATTCACTCTGTTACTTCGTAGTCGATCACCCGGCGTTCATAGCGTACTTCACCCAGGAAATCTTTTACTTTCTGATGGGCTGGATGCTTTTGATAATTGTCTAACGCAGCCTGGTGTTCAAAAATTACTGATAAAACGAGATCACTGCGATCATTACCCGTTCCCATATTTATCCCGATCTTGATATCAATGATACCCTCAATCTCTGTAGCCATCTCATTCAGCATTTGCTGAGCACGTCGCAGGTTCTGCTTTCTATTACCCT
>JAVCDJ010000001.1 GCA_030765845.1 Candidatus Stygibacter australis | reverse complement strand
TCCACTGACTATTTACTGGCGACTATATACAACTGGGATTTATCAATAATACCTGCTGAACAGTGGAATGGGGAAGATTCGCTTCTGATTTCCGTAAGTGATTCCCAGGGAAGATTAGTTACTTCCCAGCTTCTTAATGTATGTGTTATCCCGGTGAATGATTCACCCTATCTAAATTGTGATTATGATTTCACCTTTATCAATGATGACTCGCTTACAATAGATTTCTCTCTATTTATCTATGACGTAGAAAATGATGCTGTCTCACTGCAATTAACTCATAATAACTCCATAATAATTGATAACAATTTTCCGATTATCACTTTCTCTGCTGCTGCTGGTTATTCTGGATCGGAAGAAATCGTGGTTCACGCCTTTGATGGTTATTCACAGCCAGCCACTCAGGTGATAGAAGTCACTGCCCTCGCTCGGGTTTATGGAGATATTGACCTCAATGAGATGATCGAGTCCCTTGATGCTGCTCTAATTCTGCAATATCATGTTTCACTCGATCCTGCACCTTTTGCTCCCTTACCCTGGAATGACTGGAGAATAACCCTCGCTGATGTGGATGGCAATCAACAGATTGAGGCGTATGATGCCTCACTCATCTTGCAATTTTTTGTAGGTATTATAAATCAATTCCCAGTTCAACAAACCAGGCAGACAAATATCATCCACATATCAACATCCCCTACTCCTAACCCAAAAAAATGATCAAAATAAAATAACTCTCCCTAACCTGTCTCTCTGAATCATTATCCCTAAATCATTACACTAAAATTTTCCCAGTTCCATGCTTTCACCATGTTTACTGCGTTTACAATGTTCACATCGTTCACAAAATCCCCCACTCATCTTTCATCTTGCAGCAATTGACCAGTAAAGCACTCACCGGACTGACGACGGGATAACATTTAAATGTTATCCCGTCGTCTGTCCGGTAATATAAAGACTTCTCTATAGGTGGAGTAAGTATTTGGGTAAGGTTTTCTGCTATGATAAGCATCCGAGATGCTTTCTTTTTAACCAGATTATAAGACTTATTTAATAAGACACTTAACTATTACCTAAATTGTTCAACATGTAATCCATTGCCAAGCTGCAGGACCATTCAAAGATTTTGTTGGAAAAATTGAGCAAAAAAAAGCTCAGCCTCTTTCAGAGGCTGAGCATATTATTAGAAGCTGATTACTTCATCAGTATCATTTTCTTTGTGCTTGTATAGCGTCCGAACTTCATTTTGTAGAAATAAACTCCAGAAGCTTGACCATCAGCATTCCACTGAAGTGTGTATGCTCCAGGGTCCTTCTGCTCGTTCAACAGAGTAGTTACTAACTGACCCTTAACGTTATAGACCTGGATGAGAACATAACCCGCTTCAGCAACATCGTAAGCGATTGTTGTAATTGGATTGAAGGGGTTCGGATAATTGCTCTTAAGAGATGTAACTGCAGGTATAGGTGCAGGTTCAGAAGTAAGGTCTAATCTCTCAGTAGCGTTATTAATTACCATGTTAATAGTTACTTCATCAGCACTGACAGGAATTCTCAGGAATTCACCAATGAGAACTTCTGCCGAGGCAAGAGCTAACTTATTACCGTTAAGGAAACAAAGAATATTAGTTTCAGGAGTTCCGATCGTGGATGATATTTCAGCTTCAAAGCCATAAAGATCACCGGTAGCAGTGAAGACAAGTTCATTATCAACGAAGGTAATTTCCACACCAGCTTCCGGAGTCTGATGACGAACCATTTCTTCAACCGGGAAGATGTCTATATAGCCAGCAACGTATTGAAGAATAAGAGATGCGTCATAGGCGCCAATGAAATCATTACCATCTACATTTGCTCTTGATATTGTTTCTTCATCCCAGGGCAGAGGGACAGCATCGGGTTCCAGATACACTACATACTGCAAAACATTGGAAGCGTCATAGGCTTCGACAAAACCATTTGCATCTACGTCGCCATAAAATACGTCACCTGAAACATAGAAGCCGAAAATACCTTCGGAATAATAAGCTTCATCATCCCAGGAAATTAGCAGGTTGCCATTATTATCTTCCACAACTCCAGCGATTCCGCCGTCATTGTAAGTATCCCAGCAATATACTTCATAATATCCCGGTTCCAGATTTATCCAATGATTTCTGGTTTGATATTCGCTGGCAAAAGTCTGGTCAGTAGCCCAGAACCAGCCTTGTTCTTCCGGCATCAAGAGATTATAGCTGGCTTCAGTTTCCCAGGAATCAACCGTCAGTGCCAGGTGTGTATTCCAGTTAGTAAAGGGTTCCATAGGCAGATCAATATAATTTGTTCCTTCTACGATAGTGATCTGTGTCTCGTAATCCAGATACAGGGTAGCTGAGCAATAAACATCGTAAGTGGTTATTGCCAGGTCGTTGAACTGGAAAATACCTTCAGCGTCAGTAGTAGTATATAGCCTGGATGATTCTCGCGCTTCCGCTAAATAGATTTCAACAACTGCTCCTTCTATTGGGTCAAGACTGACAGAGTTATAAACATAACCTTCCAGGTTTCCGTTTTGCAGAGATATGTCACCGGTAATTTCAATTTCATAGTAGCCGGGATCATCGCCTCCAGGATAGATTTTGGCATAATAAAATCCAGGATCTAGTGATTCAAAATCTATCCGGCTCTGTTCAGCTCCCTGCCAGTTATCATTATAAGCCATATAATTATCGTCACCACAATATTCCCAGATCTCAAGTGCTGTATCGAAAAGAGAATTCAGGAGTGATACTGTCACGTCAGTGTATGTGTTATCAAGATAGAATTTATACCATATTTCCTGAGTATCGGCGCATTCTCCGGTTTTTGGTGGATCATTAATATCGAGATATTCTATAGGATTAGAGCAAGAACATCCGGAAATTTCAGGGACAACAATGTCAAATTCAAGTTCGCTGCCACTTATATACTCTTCATGGACAACGATTCCCGCAGCGGTATTAACAGTGCACCCCCAACCTCCGTCTCCGAAACTATCATGGAGAAGGAATGTCCAGGTGCCAGGCTCCAGATATAGGAAATAGCGAACCGATTCTTCCGAGCTAAAGGTTTGGTCTGCGCCGAAATAAAAGCTACCCGAATCGGCATTTTGTATATTCCAGGAAGCTTCATAGTAATATTGGTCCAGGACAAAATAGGCATTATAGTTGCAGCCTACAGCTTTTTGCAGTAGAAATTCTGAAGGTTCATTAGTACCTCCAATGATACTGACGACGTCAAACAGGTCGTAATGCATCAATTTTCTAATTCTAAGGTAGTAAACATTGACATCTGTAAAAAGAAATTCAAAATAGCCTTCCTCATTGGTATATTCGGTATAGGTTTCTCTGGTGATATCTTCTTCATCATCTCGGGAGAATGAGTTTGTTGATAGGATGATCTGGGCATTAAAGACAGGTTCACCGGTATTGGCATTGTAAACGTGTCCTGACCAATCACCTAAAGGACGGTTATCCCTGGCTGGATCATCAGCAAAAATGGGTAAAAGTATTAGGAAAAAGAGAAATATTAAAATAGTCTTTTTCATATTTAACCTCATAATAATTAGAAAAGTTAATAAAAAACGATAAATCTATTCAGTAGTATCTTATATTGCTGTTAGAGTTATCGTATTAAAAAAAAAAGAGAAAATGCTCAGCCCCATTGCTGGGGCTGAGCGTATTATTAGAAGCTGATTACTTCATTAGTATCATCTTCTTAGTGCTTGTATAGCGACCGAACTTCATTTTGTAGAAGTAAACGCCAGAAGCTTGACCATCAGCATTCCACTGAAGTGTGTATGCGCCAGGATCCTTCTGTTCGTTCAACAGAGTAGTTACTAACTGACCCTTAACGTTGTAAACCTGGATGAGAACATTACCAGCTTCAGCAACATCATAAGCGATTGTTGTAAATGGGTTGAAGGGGTTCGGATAATTGCTCTTAAGAGATGTAACTGCTGGAGCAGAAGTAAGGTCTAATCTCTCAGTGGCGTTATTAATTACCATGTCGATAGTTACTTCATCAGCACTGACGGGAATTCTCAGGAATTCACCCGTGATGACATCAGCAGAAGCCAGAGCGATCTTATTGCCATTAACGGCATAGAGCACTTCAGTTTCTAGTGTGCCAAATTCTGATGAAATCGTAGCTTCAAAGCTATAAAGTTCACCATTAGCAGTGAAGATAAGTTCGTTATCAATGAGTTCTACATTAACTAAAGCATTAGGAGCATCAGAACGAACCAATTCTTCTACTGGGAAGATATCGATGTATCCTACAACGTATTGCAGAATGAGTGAACCATCATAGGCATTAACCCAGAAATTGCCATCAACATCAGCAATAGCTATAGTTTCATCACTCCATGGGAGTGGAGCACCATCAGGATCAAGACCTACAACGTATTGCAGAACATTAGATGTGTCAAATGCTTCTACTGCTCCATTATCATCAACGTCACCATACATCATGCCACCGCCGACTTCAAAATCAAACCAGGCTTCCGAATAAGCATAGGTTACCCAGGAAGTAAGTTCCTGCATTAAGTGGATTACATTTCCGCTGATACCACCATCTCCGTATGAATCGTAGCAAACTACAGAATACATTCCCGGATCAAGGATAAGAGCTTCAGTCTGCATTTCATATGCAGCAGCAAATGTTAAGTCTTCAGCATAAAGGAAGTCTTCTAATTGATAATCATATACATTCCAGCTTGCTTCAATTGCCCAGTAATCAACATCTACATTAATAAATACATCTTCAGGTGGAATATATTCAGCTACTTCCACATTCAGAGCATAATTGAAGCCATCAGGATAGCCAGTATATCCAGGAGTGGAGACAATAATTCCAAAATCACCAGCAGGTATCTGGATTGTACCCATTTCATAAGAGCAGTAGCCTGTTTCATTATAGAAACCATATACAGCCAGACCGTCGCAGTTTCCACTGGTAAGCCATAAAGCTGCGTCACCAAAGTCACAATCTACGGTTACCGTTACTTCATAAAATTCAAATTCGTCACCAGTATTAGAGAGATACCAGTCCATATCACGAGATTCACCACCAGTAGCAGTGATATAGTTATTCAGCATTCCGCATACTGTTTCACCAGGTACAATTGAACTAAAGAGTGGCTCTACCATGTTACATCCACCATTGGTAACATCTTCACCACCTTCAAGGATCATATCTTCACCTTCAGGTGTTCCAACGCATTCCAGAGCCTGACAGGCATCTTCCCAGTTAACTTCGATATCCCACATTCCAGTTTCTGTACCATAAGCATCTACAACAATCCAGTACATGCCGGCAGCAAGAGTCATATCATAAAGAGCACTCTGTGATACACGGCTGTTTTCCTTATTTGGGATTATCGGACGAGCCCAATCGATCAGTTCATTACCGCCAGAGCGAGCATAATAGTCATCATTATAATACAGATAGTTATCAGCTCCAGGAATTACATCAGAAGCGTAGATAGCTAACTTAGTGTCAAAATCACTGCCAAGCAGTGAAACATCTACCAGAGCATCCATAGGAACAGTAAGTGCATAAACTATATCAGCATTATCGCCACCATAACCTGGCATTACATAGTCATCATTATAAACTGATTGATCTCCGAAATCATTGAAGTAATTAAATTCATCAAAGACTACTGGTATAGCATTATCTATGATATCACCATCAGGCAGTCCAGCATTAACACCAGTAATATTCAGAATGTAATCTCCAAAATTAGTGCTGTAACCATAAACTTTGGCATAATAGTTTCCAGCTTCCAGATTATCAAACACTATCTGGCTCTGAGCTACTCTTGATTGCGTTTTATCGATATTTTCCTGATTGATCATGCTTCCACGTCCAGACCAGTCATCATTATAAGCTATATATGTATCATCACCGCAATCTGCCCATACTTCCAGGATGGTGTCAAAATCAGAACCTAAGAGAGAGACGACTACGTCCAGATATTCATTATCAAGATAGAATTCATACCACACGCCATCATAAGCTTCTACAGTAGCCCCTACTTGAGCAGGATCATTGATGTTATAATACGGGATAGCTGTTTCGCAGGCTTCTCCCGGATCCGGTGTCCATTCATACCATTCCAGATTTAAGGTGTATTCAAAATCATTAGGAGTGGGCCAGTTAGATACGATCACATAATATGTGCCAGCATCAATAGCAATGCCGTCAAAAGTAATGGATTGACCTGCTCCACCATTATAAATTGTATTATATTCACCATCTGGGCAACCGTCAAGAATGAATAATCCAGGATAACCATAGCCGACAGTCGCTAAACTTCCCTGCAGGAATCCGCCATCAACATCAATAGTTATTTCATAAACAATGTCTATTCCATTCATATAGGAACTACCTGGATAGCTGTAGTCATCCATAAAGCCATCTGAAGTACCAGCAAGATCTACTACTGGCAAAGTAAGTGGAATTGGGTCTCCACAGAGGTCACCCTGAAGTGGAACCCATGGTTCTGCAAATGTGAGTGGTATTCCAACTGCTTCTGAAGGAGTACCATCTGCACCCAGAACAGTACCTGTATAGGTGTAATCACCTAAAAGGTAATCTCCACTCACGCGGAGATTCAGTTCACCAGCGCCGATCTGATATTGCAGACCGTCAACCAGCATATAGTCTGTGCCGTCATATGCAATATACATGATAGGAGCATTACCATTGATAATTTCCCACATTACTGCCTGCCAGCTTGCTGCGCCTTCAATTACGCCTTTTGCTGCCCAATAGTCAAACCAGCCTTCTGGATAGGTATTAACGAAGAATTCATTTAATTCATCTGCCATAAGTGGCAAAGTTGTGGTCATATCACTCAGGTTAAGATAAGTGTAATCATACACAGGATCTACTATTACTACATCATCTTCCACTGGTAACCAGGTTGCCAAATCAATAGAAGATACCAGTGAGTAACCTGTTATTGCTGGTGTACTATTAGGCACAACTTCAGGTCCCATTACATCATCTAAATATAAGTAATACATATAAGGACTATAATAATGAATTGCTACATATTTTGTTCCTATTGGTAAATCAGTTTTACTATATTGCTGCCAATCTACTGTAGCATCACTAATTTCATCACTCCAGGTAAAATCTGTAGTTACATCTGTTCCTGTTGATGACCAGCCAACTGTAAAATATTCACTTCCATAACTATATCTTTTATACTGAAAAGATATTGTCTGATCTCCGTCTGTTGTGATCAATTCCGGAGTAACGAGGTACGTATCATAGCTTGCGCAACTTGAATAAGATGAGAATCTTGCAGAATACTCACCGCTGTAGAATTGGTCACCGCTTTGAGTAATATCATTTGTTGGTGAGCAATCTCCTTGAACAATAGTCCAATCAACTGGAGGCCAAGTTTCAAATCCTTCGTTAAGATCTGCTGCGAATACAGTACTTGCTGCAAACAGCGAGATCGATAAAATCAAAAGAATTTTTTTCATTTTTTTATTCATCTTTTTCCCCTGTTCCGCTTCTTGCGGACTTTTTGTATTCCGAATTTTTCGGAAGAGAGTTCGTTTGATTATCAATTTCTTTTTCAGTTTTCGATAGATATTTTTCATTCTTTTTCTCGATATTTTCCTCAAATTTAAATATCTGATTCATTAATAACCATCCATATTTTCACCATCTTTTTAAATTTAGAGCAACTACACCAATATACTGTCCCTCATTGATTATCAAATTTGCTACATCTTAATAAATAGGTCAATTTTTTTTTTTTATAAATTGTATATAAGGTAGGAAAAAATATTTAACTGGTTTCTTAATTGAATAATCTTCCTAACCTGTTATAAATTTCCAAAATTATTAACTGCTGATTAACATTGCCTTTAAGCTTCTTCTGGCAATCTTCCAGAAAGCGGATCAGATCCAGGATTTTATCATCTATTTGAGGATATTTGTGGTACATGGCTTCCAGCATATTTGTCCTGTCGATATTGACAATGAATTCCGGATTGTGTTCAAAGAACGCCAGGTCAGCAAGTGCGATCTGCAAATGGATGATCAGATTTGCTGTCCATTCAGGAGGATTACCCTTAATTTTACTCAGAAATTCATAAAATCCCAGATCATCCTGACTGGTTATAAGTTCTTTTAATTTATTAGCTGTTTCCCTGATCTCAGTATCACCCTCTTCCATCAATTGCAAAGCTCTTTCCAGATTACCATTTGCAATTCTTGCCAGGAGGCGTGCCCTGCTTGCTTCGATTCCCTGCACTTCCAGCAGCTCCCTCTGTATATCATCAACGGAAAGTTGATTAAATGGTATCTTCTGGCAACGGGATAATATCGTGGGTAATAAGAAATCCGGGCGATTGCTTGTCAGCAGAATTATAGTATCTTCGGGTGGTTCTTCCAGCGTTTTCAAAAAGGCGTTGGCTGTATTATTATTCATCAGATCTGCACTTTCCACCAGGCAGATCTTATACTTCGCTTCATGAGCACTCAAGCTTATTTTATGGATCAGCATCCTGATGGCATCTATCCTGATCTCAACCTTCTGACTGAAAGTATAGCTTCTCCAGGGATATTTACTGCGCAATTGGATATATTCCTCATATTCTTTACCCAGCCTTTCATCCTTATAGGAGCCATCATAATTAAATTTAAGATTTGGTGTGGGAAAAATATAAACAAAATCCGGATGACTGAAAGAAAGAAATTTACGACAGGAATTACATACACCGCAGGGCTTATCTTCATTTTCACAGTTTAAAGCCATACCAAAATAAAGGGCAGCTGTAAATTTGCCAATACCATTTCCACCATAAAAAAGATAACTGCCACCTGCTTTATGATTCATAATAGCAGTTTGCAATATCCCCAGGGCTCTATCCTGGTCGTGGATCTTAGTAAATAAGCTCATTATTTAAAATAGTCACTTAAGTTGCTTTCACTGAATTCTGAAGCCAGGAAATCCATGAATATCTCGTCATATTTCCTGCCCATGATGATTCTTGCTTCCCGATGTCTGCCAATTTCTTTGAAACCCGCTTTTTTGTAACATTTATAAGCTCTTTCATTATATGCAAAAACCTTGAGATATATATTATTGAGATTCAGGATATTAAAACCATAATCAAGCAAAAGTTTTACTACTTCGGTGCCATATCCCTGGTTCCAGCAGCTTTTGTCACCTATCATGATACCCAGCTCTGCTTTGCGGTCACTGTGATCCAGATCAAATAAACTGCAGCTCCCGATCAATTGTTCCCCATTATTTAAAACAATACTGAATATCTGAGAATTGTTTTTTACCATATCGCTCAAAATAGCTTCTTCACGTTCTTTGGTCATTTGGCGGTCAAACATCGTCAGGTTCAGGGCAATTTCTGCATCAGCAAACCAGCGGCAGAATTTGTCCGAGTCTTCAATCCGCACAGGTGCCAGAAATAATCGTTCCCCAATCAGTTTTCTGTAATATCCCATAACTAATTACCTTAAAATGGGCTTACAGAACATTATGATCTGAAAGCCCATTGATTATTATTTTCTTTTCTGAATTCTTGACCATTCGTCACGTAAACCCACTGTTCGGTTGAATATCGGTCTACCTGGTCTGCTTTCTACTCTATCTACACAATAATATCCAATTCTCTCAAACTGCACCCTACTTTCTGGCTTAAGTTCTTTTAAAGCTGGTTCAAGTTTGCAGTTCGTGAGTATTTTACGGGAATCTGCATTGATCAATTCCATAAAATCAAGCTCAGATTCGGCAGGATTGGAAATGGTAAGCAGATTATCAAAATGACGCACTTCTACATCTATTGCCTGAGCGGAACTCACCCAATGCAAAGTGGCTTTCACTTTTCTGCCATCAGGAGAATTTCCACCACTGCTGGCTGGATCATAGGTGCAATGTATTTCCAGTATCTCACCGGTTTCTGATTTTACTATGCTTTCGCATTTGATAAAATAGGCATAACGCAATCTTACTTCCCTGCCTGGTGCCAGACGATAGAACTTTTTGGGTGCATCTTCCATAAAATCACTTCTTTCGATGTATAGTTCCCGGCTGAAAGGCACTTCACGAGTTCCATCATCAGGATTCTCAGGGTTATTTATGGCTGTGAAATATTCCACTTTATCCTCAGGGTAATTATCAATGATCACTTTTACCGGATCAAGCACTGCCATATAGCGCAAAGCTCGTTTAT